>JBOGFV010000296.1:0-11648 GCA_050743525.1 Acidimicrobiales bacterium | reverse complement strand
GCCCGCGACCGAGGATGGCCGCCATCCGCACGCGAGGGTGGCCGCGCTCGGTGCGCCGATGGTCGCCCTCGGCCGGGCCACCCGTCACCCTTGGCGGATGTGGGGCGCCGGCCGGGTCGCCGCCGACGACGGGCCCGGCCTCGAGGTGCAGTCTTCCGAGCGGACGTCGCCCGTCAGGCGTCCGGCCCGCATCCCGAGGAGGAAACCATGAAGGCCTTGACCGTCGTGCCACTGAAAACCGGCACCGCCGAGCTCTCCGAGGTGGACGAGCCGCCCGAGTCCGACGGCCCGGTGCTGGTCGAGACCGTCGCCATCGGGATCTGCGGCACCGACGCCGAGATCCTCTCCGGCGCCTACGGCTGGCCGCCGCCCGGCCGCGAGCGTCTCATCCTCGGCCACGAGTCTCTCGGCCGGGTGCTGGAGGCGCCCGCCGCCGCCGCCGCCGTCGCCAAGGGCGACCTCGTGGTCGGGATCGTGCGCCGGCCCGATCCGGTGCCGTGCGCCAACTGCGCGGTGGGGGAGTGGGACTTCTGCCGCAATGGCCAGTACACCGAACGCGGCATCAAGGAGCACGACGGCTACCTCTCCGAGCGCTACCGGATCACCCCCGACTTCGTCGTGAAGGTCGACCCCTCGCTCGGCGAGCTGGGCGTCCTGCTCGAACCGACCAGCGTGGTGGCCAAGGCCTGGGAGCAGGTCGACCGGATCGGCGGCCGGGCCCACTGGGCGCCCCAGACCGCCGTCGTCACCGGCGCGGGCCCGGTCGGGCTGCTGGCCGCGCTGCTCGGCGTCCAGCGGGGCCTCGAGGTGCACGTCATCGACCAGATGGAAACCGG
The DNA here is from genome assembly GCA_050743525.1 of Acidimicrobiales bacterium. Classification (GTDB taxonomy): domain Bacteria; phylum Actinomycetota; class Acidimicrobiia; order Acidimicrobiales; family RAAP-2; genus Palsa-461. Next base: position 10,812 of record JBOGFV010000296.1, on the reverse strand, counting down.
AGTGAAGCCGGACCTCGTGCGCGCGCTCGGGGCCGAGTACCACACCGGCGCGATCTCGGACGCCTGCAAGCAGCCCGACGCGATCATCGAGTGCACCGGGTTCGGCCCCCTCGTGTTCGACGCCATTGAGCACGTCGGGCCGGGTGGCGTGGTCTGCCTGACCGGCGTCTCCTCGGGCGGGCGCACCCTCGACGTCGACGCCGGCTCGCTCAACCGCTCGATGGTGCTCGAGAACGAGGCGGTGGTCGGGTCGGTGAACGCCAACCGCCGCCACTACGAGGCCGGAGCCGAGGCGCTGGCCAAGGCCGACCGCTCGTGGCTCGAGCGGCTCATCACCCGGCGGGTCCCGCTGGTCGACTGGGCCAAGGCCCTCGAGCGCGGCGCCGACGATGTGAAGGTGGTCGTCGAGGTGGGCTCGTGACCGATCTGACCGCCGAGCCCCGCCCGATCGCCGACGGGGTCATCGAGATCGACACGCTGCTCGGCGGGTGGCAACGGGTCACCGCCGGCTACCTGATCACCGGCCCGGCTCCGGTGCTGGTGGAGACCGGCAGCCAGTCCTCGGTGCCGGTCGTCCTCTCGGCCCTCGAGTCCCTCGGCCTCGGCCCCGACGACCTGTCCGGGGTGGTGGTGACTCACATCCACCTGGACCACGCCGGCGGGGTCGGCGACGTCGCCGCGGCGTTCCCGAAGGCCACCGTGTACGTGCACGAGAAGGGGGCGCGGCACCTCGCCGACCCGAGCCGACTCGTCAAATCGGCGGCCCTGGTCTACGGCCCGTTGCTCGACTCGCTCTACGGCCGCCTCGACCCGACACCCGAGGAGCGGATCCACGTCCTCGACGACGGCGAGGAGATCCCCATCGGCGACGGCCGCACCCTCACCGCGATCGACTCACCCGGCCATGCCAAGCACCACGTCGGGCTGCACGACTCGACCAGCGGGATCCTCTTCGTCGGCGACGCCGTCGGGGTCCGGCTTCCCGACGTCGGCGTGCTCCGGCCGTCGACCCCGCCACCCGACTTCGACCTCGACCAGGCCCTGCACTCGCTGCACAAGTTCGGGACCCGGCGGCCGACCCATCTCGCCCTCGCCCACTACGGGCTGCTCGAGCAGCCCGACCAGATCCTCGAGGAGGCGGAGGGGACGCTGCGCCAGTGGGCCGAGACGGCCGAGCTCGCGTACCGGGCCGGCGAGGACATCGCCGAGGCGCTGGCCCAGCGGTTCGATCCGGCGCCGGGGGTTGTCGCGCACGAGCACGCCGAGAAGTTCGAGGTGATGAACGGCGTGCACTCCAACGCCGCCGGACTGCACCGATGGCTGGAGACGCGGGACCGCCCGAAGGCGGAGTGAGGCTGGTTCAGTCGACGACGAGGCGCGACCGCAGGTCGGCCTGACGGACCTCGAAGTCGTCGAGGGAGATGCGGCCCTCCTCCAGGTCCTCGTGGAGGCGGGCGAACTCCTCGAGCAGCTTTCCCTGGTCCTCCTGGGGGCGTGCCTCGGGCTCGGGCGCATCGGCCTGCTCCGTGCGGCGGGCCTGGCGGTCCTCCTGCTTGGCCCTGGCCTTGGCCCGCTTGGCCTGGTCGCGTTGGAGCTTCCCCACGGTCGAGCGCGAAGGTGACATCTGAAAACCCCTCTCCGACGGGTGGCCAGTTCGAGCCAGTTCGAGCCGGTGCGGGCCATCAGGCAGCAGAGCAGCCGTGCCTCGACCCCTCCCCACCGAGGGTGCCGTCGAGCCCGCGCGGTGCTCACAGGCTACCACCGGGCCCGAAAAGGTCGTACGGCGACCGCGACGCTCGACGGGTCGAAAATCGCGCTGACCACCCCGGCGGGCTGGGCCTTTGGCAGGCTGGGAGCGGTGCACGCGGTCCACTACATCCGCCACGACGCCCTGTGGGGCGTCCTGTTCTGGAGCGTCGTCGTCGTCCGGATCGTCGTCGAATTCCTCAACGCGGCTCGGCAGCCGACCGGCCACGCGGTGGTGCCCGAACGGGAGCGGGACGCGCTCAGTTCGGTGTTCCTGTTCACCTCGGTCGGCGGCTTCCTCATCGCCTTCCGCGCCACCAGCCTCGCGATACCGGGCCCGGGCCGGGGGTACGTGGCCGTCGGCGTCGCGCTCATGTGGCTTGGCATCGGGCTGCGCCAATGGTCGGTCCGCACGCTCGGACGGTTCTTCACGTTCCAGCTCACCGTCCGCATCGGCCAACGGGTGGTCGACGGCGGCCCCTACCGAGTCCTGCGCCACCCTTCCTACTCGGGCCTCCTGCTCACGAGCCTGGGCGCCGGCATCGCGCTCGGGAACTGGGTGACCCTGGCGCTGCTCACCATCCCCTACGCCCTCGCGATGGCGCGCCGGATCGGGATCGAGGAGGCGATGCTCCGCCAGGGCCTGGGTGAGGACTACGAGCGCTACGCCAGCGGCCGGAAGCGCCTGATCCCGGGCGTCTGGTGAGCTACGGACGCTCGTCCAGCGCGAGGCGTCCGTCCTCGCCGACCCGCACCCCGTCGAGGCCGAATCGTTCCGCGAAGATCCCGGGCACCTCCTCGATCCCGACCGGCGTCGACACCGAGGCCCCGCCGACCGGCCGCTCGACCACCACGGGTGCCTCGCCCACAAGGAGCGAGAGGCAGCGGTCGACCCGACGGGCGCCCGCGAACACCTGGGTCACGAAGATCGAGTCGGGCCTCGTGCAGGTGAACCAGTTGCTCACCTCGATGTCGACCATCGGGGCCTCGGCCGGCACGAACCCGTACATCGCGGCCCACTCGCCGTCCTGGAAGGTCTCGAGCACGTACTCGTCCCCGGCGTCGACCAGGCGGTAGCGCCAGCCGTCCTGTTCGGACTCGGTGCCCGGCTCGAAAGGCAGGGGGTCGAGCAGGCCGGCCCCGCCGAATCCGACGTCCGCGAGCCAGGGGATGCCGCCCTCGACCACCCGGAGCAAGAGGTGGTTGAGCGGCCGCGGCCCGTCCGGGCCGACGCGGACCCGGGCCAGCATCGGGGTGACCTCGTCGGCTCCGAGCGACTCCAGGGCCGCCTTCAACAGCAGGTTGTGCTCGAAGCAGTAGCCGCCCCGGCGGTGGGCGACGAGCTTCTCCTCGAGCCGCTCGAGGCCGAGTTCGACCGGCCGTCCGGACAAGGGCTCGAAGTTCTCGAACGGGATCGTGGTCGCATGGGCCCGGTGGACCTCGGCCAGCGGCCGGGGGCCGTGCAGCCCGATCCGCTCCAGGTACGCATCGAGATCCTTCAGCGGCGACACGGCGACACCGTATCGACACTGACCCGGCCCTCGCGTTGGGGTCGCGTCCCGGGCTGAGCGTCGGGGTCCCGGCTCCCGAGCCCTTCGATTCGACCCGGCGACACGTCCCGCTCCGGCTTCTCGGCACCGGGCTGGAAACGTACCCTTGGGGCCCATGACCGCGAAGGTGCGCGTGCCGGAATGCCTCCAGGCCTCGACCGACGCCGACGGGCCGGCGCGGGTGGCGTGGCTGGGGGCGCTGCCGAACCGGGTCGAGGAGCTGACCGAGCGTTGGGGGCTCGACCTCGGCGAACCGTTCGATCCGGGCGGCAACTGCTCGTGGGTCGCGCCGGGGACCGACCGCAACGGACGCGAGATCGTGCTCAAGGTGGCGTGGCAGCACTTCGAGGCGCTGCACGAGGCGGAGGGCCTGGCCGCGCTCAGCGGCCAGAGGGCGGTGGAGGTGTACGCGTTCGAGCACCTGGGCCCGGCCCGGTCGGGCGGTGGACCGACCGACACCACCGCGATGTTGCTCGAGCGGTGCCGCCCCGGGACCGAGCTCCGCGGACGCTCCGAGGCCGAGCAGCACGTCGTCGTCACCGACCTGCTCCGGTCGGTCTGGGCTGTGGAGCTGCCGTCAAGCCACCCGTTCCGTCCACTGTCGGTGATGGCGGACGAATGGGTGGGACGCGCCGAGGCGCAGCTCGCCGCCGAACCGGCACGACTGGACGGCGGGCTGGCCCGCGAGGGGCTGGCGCTGTTCCGCGCGCTGTCGCGCCCCGGACCGACCGAGGTGCTGCTGTTCACGGACCTGCACGCCGGCAACGTACTGTCCGGCGAGCGCCGCCCCTGGCTGCTCATCGACCCCAAGCCGTTCGTCGGCGACCCGCACTACGACGTGCTGCAGCACCTGCTGAACTGCGACGGGTCGCTGCGGACGGACCCGATCAAGCTGCTGACCGAGGTCGCCGACCTGGCCGGTCTCGACGCGGGGCGGGTCCGGCAGTGGTTGTTCGCGCGGTGCGTCCAGGAGAGCCTGGGCGATGGCTCGCCGTGGCCGGACCTCGACGTCGTGCTGCACCGGCTGGGTGGTCCCTAGGCGCGAGGTCGGGCCGGGCAGCCACACCCCGATTCGATCCGAAGCGCCTCAGAAGGGGTCCTCCGCAAGAGCCAAGCCGCTTACGGCGCCTGAGCCCTTTTAAAACCCTCCGGTAGGCCTGCTGCGACCTCTCGAGTTCACAGCAGGCAGGCGCGCCCATGGCGCCACGGTCCTTACAGGGTCGAGCTTGGGTCGGGTCGAGGAAGCCACGGATTGAAGAGCGGGGCTCCACAGCCCTCGAAGTCAGCGATATTGCGGGTGGCGACGGTGAGACCGTGAACGAGAGCGGTCGCCGCGATGAGGCTGTCGACCACAGGACGATCCTGCGTGATGCTGAGCCGACCCCACCTCTGTGCAACGCGCTCGTCCACCGGAAGGATGCGATCAACGAAGTCGGTGCGGAGCATCTCCAGCCATGCATCGAAGGCGTCGGCCTGGACCGGATCCCGAGGGCGCAGCCTCTCGATTCCTTTTCGGACCTCCCCGAGCGTGAGAACGCTCAGATGGAGCTCTTGGTCCTGAATCGAACTCGCCCACAGGGAAACGTTCGGATCACGACCACGCCGGAGTTCGGAGACGACATTGGTGTCAAGCAAGAAGCTCAAGCGCCACGTCCCTCCCGGTGTCCTTGGAACGATAGAGGTCGAGCTGGTCAAAATCCGGAGCTGACCGGATGAAGTCCATCAAGCTTCGCTTGTCGCGCGCGAGCTCCTGGTAGTCCTCGATCGAAATGATCACCACGGCGTCCTTGCCGTGCTTGGTCACGACCTGCGGCTCACCTTGCCGGGCACGCTCGACGACCTCGCTGAAGTGCTGCTTCGCCTCCTGAAGCTGCCAGCTCACGACCCCTCCGATGTCAATGTCTGTCTAGACAGACTAGATGGAGTTTAGTGGCCTTGCGCAGCGCGGAACGGGGGCCCGCGCGTTTCCGGAGTTCCGTTCGCTAGAATTTTGAGCATTAGATCAGTGCGTTCGCTCAATCATAGGAGCAGGGATGGCGAGGGCTGGAGCCAGGACGGCGGTCGGTGGGCGGACTGCCTCAGGATCCGTCGAGACCCGGAGACGACTCATAGAAGGGGCGATCGAGGCGCTGCGCGCCGAGGGCTTCTTCGGGGCTAGTGCGCGCGAGATCGCACGGCGGGCGGGCTGCAATCAGGGACTGGTCTTCTATCACTTCGGCTCGGTGGGCAATCTGCTCCTCGCGGCGCTCGATGAAGTGAGTGCCGCCCGCCTAGGGCGCTACACGTCCGCCGTCGAGGCAGCAAACGGAATCCACGCCCTAATTGACGTCGCCGAATCTGTATTCAAGGAGGATCTCGAGGCCGGCCATATCGCCGTGCTCGCCGAAATGGTCGCCGGAGCTTCGTCTACGCCTGGATTGGGTCACGAAGTCGCTGCTCGGATTGCCCCTTGGCGAGACTTTGCGGCCCACGCTCTGCAGAATGCTCTTGGGAGCACCGTTCTCCCCGAGATGGTTCCTACCGAAGAGGTCGCCCACGCGATCGTGGCGCTCTATCTCGGCCTGGAGATGCTCGCCCACCTTGACGGTGATCGTTCCCCGGCCCTTCGCCTATTCGACCAAGCGCGCCAACTCGCCGCCCTGTTCGCTGCGTTCACCGGATCGCCATCCCGACAGGATCAGCAATGGAAAAGACCGCCACTATGAACAGCCCCCTGCCGCGCGGATCCCAAGACAGGAGCGGCTTCGACGTGGTGACCGGCGCCTTCAGCTATTCGGGGGCAGCGATCGCCCGAGAACTTCAGGCTGCGGGCCGGTCCGTTCGAACTCTCACAGGGCATCCTGAGCGCCGAACCGTCGACTCTTCGGTCGAGGTCCGACCTCTCGATTTCGACGATCCCATCGGCCTGGTCGAATCCCTCGAAGGAGCCCGGACGCTATACAACACCTACTGGGTTCGCTTCCCGCATGGCAGCGTCGATCACGCGACAGCCGTGGCCAATTCCCGGGCCCTGTTCTTCGCAGCCCGTCATGCCGGCGTCGAACGGATCGTTCACGTTTCGATCACCCATCCGAGCATCACGTCCCCGTATCCGTACTTCCGGGGGAAGGCGGAGGTCGAACGCATCCTTGGGGAAGTTGGCGTCTCTTACGCAGTGCTTCGCCCCGCCATCCTCTTCGGAGGTGACGGCGTCTTACTCAACAACATCGCATGGCTGCTTCGAAGGCTCCCCCTCTTTGCCATCGGCGGTAGTGGGACATACCGGATCCGGGCCATCCATGTCGGCGATCTTGCACGCCTAGCCCTCGAAGCCGGAGCCGATCGCGCGAATACGGTGCTCGACGCCGTGGGCCCCGAGCGTCCCACCTTCGACGAGCTGGTCCACATGATCCGTGCCGCAGTCAAGAGCAGGGCGCGCCTGATCCATGTGCCGGGTGCCGTCCTCCAGCCGACCGCATCCTTGCTCGGCCTGGTGCTTCGAGACCGACTGTTGACCCGAGAGGAGTACTGGGCCATGGCAAACGGCCTCGCAGACACTGACGGTCCAGCCACAGGACACGTCGCGCTGTCATCTTGGATCGCCGAACACGGCCACACGCTCGGCACTCACTACGCCAACGAATTAGAGCGCCATTTCAAGAGGTCGACAGAGTAAACGAGGTGGCGGAAGTCGGGACGGGGCGGATTCCGCAATGGCCAGGTCGCGGCACACGCCGGAACGCCTTCCTAAGGAAGGCCCAGGGCATTCAGTTAGAGCCCAGGGCTAGACGTGACCACCGGGCGGACAGACAAGAGCCTCCGTCGGCGGGGTGGTGTTGAACTAATGACCACAGCGGAGGGAGTGGGATTCGAACCCACGGTGCCCGTGAGGACACAACGGTTTTCGAGACCGTCCGATTCGGCCACTCTCGCATCCCTCCGTCGTGAACTTTAGGTGCCCCAGGACGGTGGCCGTTGAGGAAGGCCGCCGAGTACAGCTAGCCCGGTGGGCGGTCGCCTCGCTTCGACGCAAAGAACTCATTGAGCAGCGCTGCGCACTCGGTCTCGAGGACCCCTGAGGTGACCGGAACCTCGTGGTTGAGGCGAGGGTCATTCAGCAAGTTGTAGAGGGATCCGGTGGCGCCGGCCCGTGGGTCGAAGGCTCCATAGACGAGCCGGCCGAGGCGCGCGTTCACCATGGCGCCGGCGCACATCGCGCACGGCTCCAGGGTCACGGCGATCGTCACGTCGCCGAGCCGCCATCCGTCGCGATTGGCGAGGTCCCGCATCAGCAGGAGTTCGGCATGGGCCGTCGGATCTCCGAGCTGCTCCCGCTCGTTGTGTCGGGAACCGATGACCTTGCCGCTGGCCAGGGCCACTGCACCGACCGGCACGTCGCCGTGGGCCAGGGCGTGCGCCGCCTCTTCGATCGCGAGCCGCATCGCGGCCTCGTCATCGGTGCCCGCGTTCGCCACCATGGCTCGACGACCTCGCTTCCCGGCCGAGCGCCGGGTCGTCGAGACCGGGCCGATCGGCGCTTGTGCGGAGGAGGTGGGATTTGAACCCACGGACCCGTGAAGGTCACACGATTTCCAATCGTGCCGATTCGGCCGCTCTCGCACTCCTCCAAGTGACGGGAGGTCAGGCTAATCGGCGGCCCGCTCGCCCTCGGGAGGCCAACGGGCCAGCCGATGGGCTCCATTAGGATCGCCGGACCGTGCACTCGATCGGCGCCACCCTCGGCTACGCGGCGGGGACCGGCATGAACAGCGTGCCCCAGCTCCGGGAGCAGGCCCGATGGGCGGCCGGTGCCGGCTTCGAGAGCATCTGGGTTTCCCAGGTCTTCGGCGTCGACCCAATCGCGGCGTTGGCGGCCGTCGGCGCGGAATTCCCGCAGCTCGTCGAGTTCGGGACCTCGGTGGTGCCGCTAGCCGGGCGGCACCCGCTCGCCCTCGCCGCCGAGGCGATGACGGCCCAGAGCGCACTGGACGGCCGCTTCACGCTCGGGGTCGGTCCTTCCCACGCCGTCGTCGTGGAGGGGATCTTCGGCCAGAGCTACGACCGGCCGTTCTCATGGACCAGTGAGTTCATCTCGGCACTGGTGCCGCTCCTCGATGGCGGCCGGGCCGACCTGGACGGCGAACGAGTCAAGGTGCACGGCGGATTGGTGATCGAAGCGGCACCGTGCCCGGTGTGCTCGCCGCGCTCGGCCCGCGGATGCTCGAGCCGGCCGGCTGACGGCCGGGACGACACTCGGGCAGTGCGGGCCGAAGACCGTCGCGGCACACATCGCGCCGGCCATCAACGCGGCGGCCGAGCGGGCCGGGCGCCCGAAGCCCCGGATCATGGCGCTGGTCTCGGTCGTCGTCACCGACGACCCGGGCGCCGCCCGGGAGGCGGCTCTCGCCGGGGCCGGCGGCTATGCCGCGCTGCCCAGCTATCGGCGGGTGCTCGACCTCGAGGGCGTGGAAAGCGGTGCTGACCTGCTCCTGGCCGGCTCGCTCGACCGGATCGCCGAGGGGTTGGCCGAATACGTGGCCGCCGGCGTGACGGACCTGCGCATCGGCATCGGCGGCACCGACCCCGACACGGTGGGCGCCACCCGGGCGGGGCTGGAGACACTGGCCTCGGCCTGAGGCGCCGTCGACCCCGGGCCGGGCGCGGGAGGTAGCCTCGAGGTTCCGTCGTGCCGGCGTTGGGTGCGACGGCCGGGTCCTGCGCAACGGCCGCTCGTGAACCGAGTCAGGGTCGGAAGGCAGCAGCTCTCAGCGGGTGAGGCCGTGTGCCGCAGCCAACCTGGCCGTCGCACCGAGCGCCGTCTGGCGAAGAGTCCGAACGGGAGAGATCATGCTGATCGTTGCCGGCCACTTCGACGTCGACCCGGAGCAGCGGGACGCCTTCATCGCCGATCGGGAAGACTCGATGCGCCACTCCCGGACCGAGGCGGGCTGCATCCAATACGTGTTCAGCGCCGACCCGCTGGAGTCGGGCCGGGTGCTGCTCTTCGAGCGCTGGGAGGACAAGGGGGCGTTGGCCGCCCACCTCGAGGGGATGCGGTCCGGACCCCGGCCGTCGAGTGACATCAAGATCCACGGCATGGAGCTGCAGCAGTACGAGATCAGCGACATCGGCCCGGTCGGGAGCTGAGCCGCCACCGCCCCACCGCGTCGGCCGGGCCCAGAAGAGGCTCGGCCGGGACCGTTAGGCTCGCCGTGATGCCTTCGGACGCGCCGTCGGGGCCGGGCGACGCCGCTGGGGCGCCCTTCGTCTCTCTCTACCGGCGCTTCCGTCCGACCAGGCTCTCGGAGATCCGCGGCCAGCCCCACGTCGTCCAGGCCCTGCGGGGTGCGGTGGCCGAAGGCCGGGTCGCCCACGCTTACCTGTTCAGCGGACCCCGGGGAACGGGCAAGACGTCGGCCGCCCGGGTCCTGGCCAAGGCGCTCAACTGCGCCAGCCCCGTCGACGGCGAGCCGTGCGGGGTCTGCGACTCCTGCATCGCCATCGCCAAAGGAACCTCGCTCGACGTCCGGGAACTCGACGCTGCCTCCAACAACGGCGTCGATGCGATGCGGGACCTGGTCTCGCACGCGGCGCTGGCCACCCCTGGCCGGTGGAAGCTCTACATCGTCGACGAGGTCCACATGCTCTCGACGGCGGCCGCCAACGCGCTCCTGAAGACCCTGGAAGAGCCCCCCTCCCATGTGGTCTTCGTCCTCGCCACCACCGACCCCCAGAAGGTCCCGGCCACGGTCCGGAGCCGGACCCAGCACTACGAGTTCCGACTCCTCGGTGCCGAGACCCTGGCCGAGCTGGTGGCCTGGGTGCGCAACCAGGCCGGGCTCGACCTCGACGACGAGGCACTGGCCCTGGCCGTCCGGCGGGGGAGGGGCTCGGCGCGCGACGCGCTCTCGGCGCTGGACCAGATGGCGTCGGCCGGGTCGGCCGACGGGGTCCGTCCCGAGCTCGGCGAGGTGATCGACGCGCTCTGCGACGAGGACGCCAGCCGGCTCCTGGTCTCGATCGCGTCGCTGATCGAAGCGGGGTGGAGCCCCCAACAGCTCGCCTCCGAGGTCGTCGACGACCTGCGCCAGGCTTTCTTGTTGTCGCTGGCACCCGAGCTGGCTTCGGCGAGCGGCACCGAGCGCGACCGGCTGACCGACCAGGCCGAGCGGCTGGGACTGGCCCGCCTGGTGCGGGCCATGGAGTCGCTCGGCCTCGCCCAGGTGGACATGCGAGAGGCGCCCGACGCCCGGGTGGTCCTCGAGGTCACCGCGGTCCGGCTGTCCAAGAGCGAGCTCGACAGCGGGCCCGACGCGCTGGCCGAGCGGGTGGCGCGCCTCGAACAGGCGATGGTGTCGCGCGGGCCCCGGGCGGCCGCCCCCGATCCGGCGCCGAGCCCGTCCCGGCTCTTGACCGGCGAGCCCCCGGGCGCCGCCCCCACCGACCCGCGGGCCAAGCCGGCCATCGGCGCCCTGCGGCGGCAACGGGCCGAACAGAACGCCCGGGCCGACGAGCCCCCGGCCGAGCCGGCCGCTCC
>JBOGFV010000295.1:0-2325 GCA_050743525.1 Acidimicrobiales bacterium | reverse complement strand
GCGCTGCACAGGATGAACCCGGCTCCCTGGTCGACCTGGATGTTGGCCGTGCAGAGCTTCGGGTAGGGGAAGGCGACCATCCGGTTGCTCGGCCCGGGCTCGACCACCTCGGTCGGACCGACCGCGGTCCGGAGCCAGGCGTAGGGGTTCGTCGCGGCAACCTCGGAGAAGCGCGACCACAAGGCGCCGATGCGGGCCCGGTGCTCGGTGCGGGTCCAACCGCCCGACAGGCGCAGCGCGTTCTCGATGAGCGGGTACACGTGCACCGGGATCTGGATGCCGACTGCTGCCTCGTGCTCGGTCACCGGCGGGCGGTCGGTCCCGAATGGGACGGCCGGGGGCGTGTCCGGCTCCTGCTCGGTCCAGGTGAGCCACTCGCCGGCCTTGCGCGCCGAGGCCCGCGCGTAACCGCACTCGGCCCCGACGACGATGGCGGCGTCGAGGTCGCCGCGCTGGATGGCCGAAGCCGTGTCGGCCATCAACGCTTGGGGCGTGTTCCCACCGACCGCGCTGAGGACGCTCTGCCGGGGCGACGCGCCGAGCTCGGCGGCGACCAGGGCGCCGGGGTCCGGCACATTCCACTGCAGCGAGCGGACCACCCGCACGCTGCCAACCGCCGAGAGGAGGCGGTCGGCGACCCCGCCCGAGTCCGCCAGCGCGGCTCGGATCGAGCGCACCATGAGGCCGAGCGGCTCGGCCCGGTCGTCGGGGCCTCGGGACGCTCCGGGCCGGTCGGTGACCTGGCCCACGCCGACGAGGACCGGGGTCCGGGGGTCGATCGCCATGGCGCCCGAGCGTATCGGCGGGGCCCGGGGGCCAACCGGGCCGGTCGATACACTCGGGCATGGTCCAGACGCCGGCCGGCGCGCTGAGCGCCGCCCTGCCTGGGCTTCGGGTGGCCGGATGATGGGAACCGGCTCCCCGTTCGGGTCCTGGCTCGATGCCGATCCCGAAGTCGCCAGGCTGATCGCCGAGGAGTTCGGTCGCCAGACCGGAACCATCCAGCTGATCGCTTCGGAGAACTTCACCTCCCCGGCCGTGCTCGCCGCCACCGGCTCGGTCCTCACCAACAAGTACGCCGAGGGCTACCCAGGGGCCCGCTACTACGGCGGCAACCGGATCATCGACGAGGTCGAGGACCTGGCCCGCGACCGGGCCAAGGCCCTGTTCGGCGCCGACCACGCCAACGTCCAGCCCCACTCCGGCGCCAACGCCAACCTGGCCGTCTACCAGGCGCTGCTCGAACCGGGGGACACGGTGCTGGCCATGCGGCTCGACCACGGCGGGCACCTCACCCATGGCTCGCCGGCCTCGATCACCTCGAAGATCTGGCGCTTTGTGTCTTACGGGGTCACCCCGGCGACCAACGATCCGGAGGCGCTCGGCGAGGTCATCGACTTCGACGAGGTGCGCGACCAGGCCAAGTCCGAGCAGCCCCGGCTGATCGTGGCCGGCTCCACCGCCTATGCCCGGACCATCGATCCAGAGCCGTTCCGCCAGATCGCCGACGAGGTCGGCGCGCTCTTGATGTTCGATGCCGCCCACCCGGCCGGCCTCATCGCCGCCGGAGTCCACCCCAGCCCGGTCGGGATCGCCGACGTCGTCACGCTTACCACCCACAAGACCCTCCGGGGCCCTCGCGGCGGGGCGATCCTGGCCAACCAGGAGTACGCGAAGAAGGTCGACAGCGCGATCTTCCCGGGCCTGCAGGGTGGTCCGCTCGAGCACGCGGTGGCGGCCAAGGCGGTCGCCTTCGCCGAGGCGGCCTCCCCCGATTTCCGCGCCTATGCCGCCGCGGTGGTGGCCAACTCGAAGGCCTTCGCGGCGGCGCTCCAGGCCGAAGGCTTCCGGTTGGTGTCGGGCGGCACCGACAACCACCTGGTGCTGGTCGATCTCCGGCCCTTTGACCCCGAGCTGACCGGCAAGGTCGCCCAGGAGGTCCTCGACCGATCCGGGATCACCTGCAACCGCAACACGATCCCCGACGACCCCCGCTCGCCCTTTGTCACCTCGGGCCTCCGGCTGGGCACGGCGGCCGAGACGACGGCGGGGATGGGGCCCGGTGAGATGGCCAAGATCGCCGAGCTGCTCGGCCGAACGCTGCGCCACCGCGACGACGCCGACGCCTTGGCCGCGGTCCGCGGCGAGGTCGCCGAGCTCTGCGCGGCGTTTCCGCCATATCCGGGTCTCGCCGGGTCGACCTAGGGCGGGTCGCGCCGCGTGCCGCCCCTCGCCTGGTACGGGATCATCCTCGCCATCGCCGCCGCGGTGACCGCGGTCGCCACCCTCCCGGCCCGCCGGCTCTCGGTCCGGGCCGGCTACGTG
>JBOGFV010000294.1:0-4205 GCA_050743525.1 Acidimicrobiales bacterium | reverse complement strand
GCACTGCACGTGCGCATGGCCGACGAGTCGTACGCGCTGGGCGGCCAGACCGCCGCCGAGAGCTACCTGAACACCGACGCCATCCTGGCCGCCATCGAGCAGAGCGGGGCCGACGCGGTGCACCCGGGCTACGGCTTCTTCTCCGAGAACGCCGACTTCGCCCGGGCCATCGTCGCCAAGGGGGTGACCTTCGTCGGGCCGCCGCCCGAGGCGATCGAGGTGATGGGCGACAAGATCAGCGCCCGCATCGCCGCCGAGCGCGCCGAGGTCTCCGGGGTTCCGGGCCGCTCCGAGACCGTCTCGAACCCGGCGGAGATCGTCGCCTTCGGCGAGGAGTTCGGCTGGCCGGTCGCCATCAAGGCGGCCTATGGCGGCGGCGGCCGCGGCATGAGGGTGGTGGCGAGCGCCGCTGAGGCCGCCGACGCGATGTCGTCGGCCCAGCGGGAGGCCAAGGCCTCGTTCGGGCGCGACGAGATCTACCTGGAGCGGTACCTCGAGTGGCCCCGGCACATCGAGATGCAGGTCCTGGCCGACTCGCACGGCCATGCCCTGTGGCTGGGCGAACGGGATTGCTCGTGCCAGCGCCGGCACCAGAAGCTCATCGAGGAGTGCCCCGCCCCCGATTTCCCCGACCAGATCCGGGTCGAGATGGGCGAAGCCGCCGTCAAGGTGGCCCGGGCCTGCAACTACACCAACGCCGGCACGGTCGAGTTCCTGTATCAGGACGGCGAGTTCTACTTCCTCGAGATGAACACGCGGCTCCAAGTCGAGCACCCGATCACCGAGCTCGTTACCGGCCTCGACCTGGTGGCCTGGCAGCTCCGGATCGCGAGCGGCGAGGCGATCGACTTCGGGCAGGGCGACGTCCGCCGGCTCGGGCACGCCATCGAGGTGCGGCTGAATGCCGAGGATCCGACGGCCGGCCGATTCCTCCCCTCTCCCGGCACGATCATCAAGTTCCGGGCGCCGGCCGGCCCGGGCGTCCGGTTCGACACCGGATACGAGTCGGGAGACACGGTCAGCCAGCACTACGACAACCTGATGGCGAAGCTCTCGGTCTGGGCCGAGGACCGTGAGGCGGCGCGGCGCCGGATGCTCCGGGCGCTCGAGGAGACCGTGATCGAGGGCGTTGCGAGCACCATCCCCGCCGACGTCGCCATCCTGAGCCACCCGGACTTCGCCGAGGCCAAGCACTCCACCCGCTGGGTCGAAGATCGCTTGGACCTGTCGGGCGTGACGGTCGGGTCGACCGAGGAGGAGCCGGACCCCGGCGACCCCAAGGTGCTCCGCGAGGTCACGGCCGAGGTCGACGGCCGTCTGTACCGGGTCAAGCTCTGGGTGCCGGCGGTGGCCGCGGGTGGCGGTCCTTCGACGGGGGCCCGCCAGGCGGCCCGGCGCCAGCGCAGCGCCGCCCCCACCGCCGCCGGCACCGGCACCGGCACCGTCACCGTGCCGATGCAGGGGACGATCATCCGGGTGCTCGTGGCCGTCGGCGACGCGGTCGAGACCGGACAGACCATCTGCATCCTCGAGGCCATGAAGATGGAGAACGCCATCCCCGCCGACAAGGACGGCACCGTCAAAGAGCTCCGGGTGAGCGAGGGTGCTTCGGTCGGCGGCGGCGACGTGGTCGCCGTCATCGAGTAGACCAGAACAGGTGAGCACCACGGCCGCGGCCGCCAAGGACCGGGCCAGGAACACGCTGGATCGGGAGCGCGAGCGGCTGGTGGACGTCAGCCACGATATTCACGCCCACCCCGAGACCGCCTTCCAGGAGCACTTCGCCGTCGAGCGACTGGCCGACGCCCTGGCCGGGTCGCCGCTCGCGATCGAGACGGGCGCGTTCGACCTGCCCACGGCATTCGCAGCGAGGGCCGGGAGCGGCCCGCTCGTCGTCGCCCTGTGCGCGGAGTACGACGCGCTGCCCGGGGTCGGCCATGCCTGCGGGCACAACATCATCGCGGCGTCCTCGCTCGGTGCCGCCGTGGCCTTGGCCGAGGTGGCCGACGAGGTGGGCATCACCGTGGTGCTGCTCGGCACTCCGGCGGAGGAGGGCGGCGGAGGGAAGGTCCTGATGCTCGACCGGGGCGCCTTCGATGACGCCCACCTGGCCATGATGGTCCACCCCTGGCCAAACGATCGACTGGAGGCCCAGTGTCTGGCCGTCTCGCACTTCGACGTGCACTTCGAGGGCAAGGAAGCCCACGCCTCCGCTTCCCCCTACGAGGGCATCAACGCGGGCGACGCGATGACGATCTCGCAGGTCGCGATCGCGCTCCTCCGCCAGCAGTTCCGGCCGGGCAACCAGGCCCACGGGGTCGTGCTCGAGGGTGGCCAGGCCCCGAACATCATCCCGGCCCAGGCGAGCGGCCGATTCATGTGCCGGGCCCGGACGGTGGAGGACCTCGAGGTTCTCGAGCCGAGGATCAAGCGGTGCTTCGAGGCGGGGGCGCTGGCCACCGGCACCGGGTTCTCCTTCGAGACGCTCTCGCCCGTGTACACCCACATGGAGTCGGACCCCGACCTCCTCGCCTCCTACCGGGCCAACGCCGAGGCACTGGGCCGCCGGTTCACCGCCGACGACGCCAGCGAGCCGCTGCCGACCGCGTCGACCGACATGGCGAACGTGTCCCTGGCCGTGCCGTCCATCCACCCGCTGATCGGGATCGAGTCACACGGCGCCGTCAACCACCAGCCTGAGTTCGCGGCCGCCTGCGCGACCGAGTCGGCGGACGCGGCACTGTTCGACGGGGCGCTCGCGTTGGCCTGGACCGCGATCGATGCCGCCGCAGACTCAGCGGTTCGGGAGCGCCTGCTCGCCCGCACCGCTTGACCGGCCCGGGAGCCGATCGGCCGACGGCGGCGCGCCGTGACGCACCTCCATGGCACGGACCCGCTGCCCGTCCGAGGGGACGAGGCTGCCCGACGCGGAGCCGAATCTGGCGTCGCCGACTCGCCGATCGAGCTCAATCCCCCGCGCCCGACACCGATCTTCAGGGCACCAGCGTGAATCCGGACACGTGATGCGGCCTCACGACGGAGAAATGACGGTGGTCGAAGGTGGCGATGATCGTGGCATCGTGCCGTTCGGCGAGCGAGACCACGGACGCATCCACGATGCCGAGGGGAAGGTCCAGATACCGCTCGGTCAACTCCCTGATCCGTCCCCACTCGGAATCGAGCACAGGCTCGACCACGAGCTCGCCGTCGGCGATCGAACGGCAGAAGGCCAACTCGGCATGTGGGCCGATCCGGTCGGTGAGCAGGTAGCTGACCTCGGTCACCGCCAGTGCGGGGACCAGAAGCGGCCGCTCGGCATTGGAGATCAACTCGACGCTTCGGCGATGGTTGCGATCACCGGTGGCCGCAGCTGCGTAGAGGGGGCCGGAGTCGAGTATGAGCACTACGCCGGACGTCGGGTCGGGCGACGGCGAGCGATCGCGGCGCTGACAAACTCGTCCACACGCTCGGAGGCGTCGCTCGGCTCACCCTCACCCACGGCGAAGAAGCCCAGCTGACCCTTTCGGGTCGGATCGGGAACGTGCTGGTCGATGGCTTCCCTGGCGACATCGGCGATCGAGACGCCCCTGCGCCTGGCCTCAAGACGGATCCTGACGTTGAGCTCGTCCGGCAGCATGATGGTGGTGCGCTTCATGAGGACATGATACCGCATCACGCTTCACCCATTGCATCCCGCTGGCAGCCGCGCGCAACCCGGTTGAACCGTGGATCCGGTCTCCGGGGGTTCGGCGATCAGACCGGCTCGTAGGCCCCGAACTCGGCGCGCAGCACGTCGGAGACCTCGCCGAGCGTTGCCATGGCCCGAAGGGCATCCTTCATGGGCACGAGCAGGTTGTCGGTGCCGGCGGCCGCCTGGGCCACCTTCTGGAGCGCCGCGTCGACCTGCCCCTGGTCCCGCTCGGACCGGACCCGCTTGGTCCGCTGGATCTGGGCACGCTGGAGCTCGATGTCGATCGGGAAGACCTCGGCCGGCTCGTGGCGCTCCTCGGCGAACCGGTTGACGCCGACCACCACGGTCTCGCCGTCCTCGACCGACTTGGCGTGCGCGTAGGCGGCCTGCTCGATCTCGTCCTGCATGAACCGGGCCTCGATCGCGGCGACCGCCCCGCCCAGGGCGTCGACGCGGTCCAGATACTCGAGGGCCCGGCGCTCGACCTCGTCGGTGAGCCACTCCACGTAGTACG
>JBOGFV010000293.1:0-1693 GCA_050743525.1 Acidimicrobiales bacterium | reverse complement strand
ACCTCGGCGACCACGTCCGCGACCGTCGAGCCGCAGGGGAGATCGCGCCGCTGGCCGTTGACCGTCACCCTCACGACACCGCCCCCGCAAGCCTCTCCACGCCGAAGCGGTCGAGCGGCGGCGGGACCCCGTCGCCGACCAGCCAGGAGGCGATCGCCTCGGCCGTGATCGGGGCGAGGAGGATCCCGTTGCGGAAGTGGCCCGTCGCGACCCCGAGACAGGGCACCGCGGTCGGCCCGACGAAGGGCGCGTTGTCCGGCGAGCCGGGACGCAGCCCGGCGAGGCACTCCACCAGCTCGAGCTCGTCGACGCCGGGGACGAGCGACCGGGCGTCGTCGAGGAGCGCGTGGACGGCGCCTGCCTGCACCACCCAGTCGAACCCACGCTCCTCGGAGGTGGCGCCGACGACCAGCGACCCGTCCGTCCGCGGCACCAGGTAGCACGGCCGGCCATGGACCAACCCCCTCACCGTCCGCTCGAGGAGGGGACGGTCGGTTGGACCCCGCAGCCGCAGGACGTGGCCTTTCACCGGCCGCACCGGGGGCAACGCGCCCTTCGGCAACCCACCGATCCCGTCGGTGCCGACCCCGGCGGCCAGCAGGACCGCCCGAGCCTCCACCCGCCCGCCGCCCGCCAGGGCGACGCCCGTCGCGGAGCCGTCCGGGCCGACGAGGACCGCGTCGGCCCGATCGAGCACCGCCCGGACCTGGGCCTTCTCGCAGGCGGCCTCGAGCGCCTGGACCAGCCGGCGGTTGTCGACCTGGTGGTCTCCGGACACCTCGGCCCCGCCGCGCACTCTCGGTGAGAGCGCCGGCACCAGCCGCCTGCACTCGCTCGCGGACAGGCGCGTCGCCGGCAGTCCCAGCTCCTGCTGGTAGGCGAGCATCCGGTCGACCACCTCCCGGTCTGTCGAGTCCACCGCCGCCACCACCGTGCCGCAGCGCCGGTAGCCGACGTCGAGGCCGGCCGCCTCGGCGAGACGCGATGCGAAGTCCGGCCAACGCTCGGCCGCCACCACGAGGAGCCGCACCAGGTCCTCCTCCCCGAAGGTGGCCTCAGTGACCGGGGCCAGCATCCCCGCCGCCACCCAGGAAGCGCCGCGTCCGGGGGTGGGGTCGACGACCGTCACCGACAATCCCCGGCTCGCCGTCTCCCAGGCACAAGTACGGCCGATCACCCCGCCGCCCACGATCACCACGTCACAGCTCACTGGCCACCTATAATGACGCAGCCAGGGCCAGCGTCGTCCCCGGACTCACTCAGACTCTCACAAGGACGACCACGTGCACCCTGTCGAGCGGCGCGTACCGCGCGGCCTCTACGACCCCCGCTTCGAGCACGACGCCTGCGGCATCGGCCTGCTGGCCGACCTGGCCGGACGGCCGAGCCACGGGCTCGTCGACCAGGGCCTCAGCGTCCTCGAACGGCTGTCGCACCGCGGCGCGTCGGGCGCCGAGGAGGACACCGGAGACGGTTCCGGGATCCTCCTGCAGGTTCCCCACAAGCTCCTCTCCGCGGTGGCGGCCGACGACGGTGTCGATCTCCCGGCACGGGGCCGGTACGCGGTCGGCACGGCGTTTCTCCCAACCGCCAGCGACGATGCCGCAAAGGCGCGGGCGCGCGTCGAGGACGTGGCCGAAGAGGAGGGGCTGCGGGTCCTCTGGTGGCGTCCCGTCCCGGTCGACCCCAGCCC
>JBOGFV010000292.1:0-4346 GCA_050743525.1 Acidimicrobiales bacterium | reverse complement strand
GACCCGAACGGTGCGGGCATCATCGGCCTCGGGGAGCCCGATGAGGAAGTCCGCCTTGAGGGGCTCCGCGACCTCCTTGGCGAAGAACGTGCCGAGGCTCTGGCCGGTGACCCGCCGGACCACCTCGCCGACCAGGTAGCCCTGGGTGATGGCGTGGTAGCCCGAGGCGGTCCCGGGCTCCCACCACGGTTTCTGGGCGGCCAGCAGGCCGGTCGCCTTCTCCCAGTCGTAGAAGACCTCGGGCGTGATGGTCTCCTCCCAGCCGGCCAGGCCGGAGGTGTGCGAGAGCAGGTGGCGGACCTCGATGCGCTCCTTGTCGTTGGCCTTGAACTCGGGCCAGTAGGTGGCGACCGGGGCGTGGAGGTCGATGTCACCCTGGTCGGCCAGGATCAGCGCGCACAGGTTGGTCATCGTCTTGGTCGTCGACCAGACGTTGGTGATGGCGTCGCGCTCCCATGGCGTGGTGCGGGCCTCGTCGGCGAAGCCGCCCCACAGGTCCACCACGGGCTCGCCCTCGATGTAGACGGCCACCGAAGCGCCGACGTCGCGCTCGTCGTCGAAGTTCTTCTGGAAGGCCTCCCGGACCGCTTCGAACCGCTCGTCGCAGGTGCCCTGGATCTCGCCGGTCGCGTCTGCCACATCGTCCCCTTGCTGGTGTTTCCCGAGTGCCGGGTTCCGAGCGTATCCAACGACCCGGCCCGAGGCCCTTAGGCTTCGGCCGGTGAGGGTGCACGGGTGCCGCGGGCGTTCGCGGGTGAGCCGGTGACCGGCTTGCTCACCGTGACCGGCTTCCTCACCCACTTCCACGGACCGGTCATCTATCTGATCGTGGTCGGCCTGCTGGTCGCCGAGTCCGGCTTTGGGATCGGGTTCTTCGTGCCCGGGGAGCTGGCCATGGTGCTCGGTGGCGTGCTCGCCCGCGAGCACCGAGTCGACATTGTCGCGATGGTGCTGATCGCCAACGCCGGCGCCATCGGCTCGTACCTGATCGGCTACGGCGTCGGCCGGGCCATCCTGCCGTGGGTCCTCGAGCACACCCGCCTCGGCAAGCACCCGATGATGAACCGGGCCCGGGACCTGCTGGCCAAGCGGGGTGGGCCAGCGGTGCTCATCGCCCGCTTTGTGGTCGTGGCGAGGGCCGTGATGCCGGCGCTGGCCGGGTTGAGCGACCTGCGCCTGCGCACCTTTGTTCTCTGGGACGTCATCGGGGGCGTCCTGTGGGCGACGCTCTACACGATGCTCGGCTACGCGCTGGGCAGCGCCTACCAGCACGCCCTGCGCACGATCGGGGTCTGGTCGTACGTGGCCATCGGCGTCCTCGCGGCGGGATTGTTGGCCCATCACGTGTGGCGCTCGCGCCGACACCGACGGCTCGAGCGCCCGGGGGAAGG
The DNA here is from genome assembly GCA_050743525.1 of Acidimicrobiales bacterium. Taxonomy (GTDB): domain Bacteria; phylum Actinomycetota; class Acidimicrobiia; order Acidimicrobiales; family RAAP-2; genus Palsa-461. The sequence continues at coordinate 2,955 of JBOGFV010000292.1, read as the reverse complement.
TGTCGTCACCGACGAGGGCGACGCCTCGGCGCCCCGCTGAGCGATGGACGGTTGAAGCCCTCCGAGCATTGTGTTACCAACCATTGGCCGGGTCGATGATCGACCCATCGGCCGTTGGCGATCGGAGAGAACCATGAGCAGACACCGACCGCTCCTCGTGCTGGGAGTGGCCCTGATGGGGCTGGGAGCGGGATCGATCGGATCCATTCCTGCCGATGCCGCGGCCGGGCTGGCCCGTATCGCCACGATCACCCCGACGCCATTCGGGCTTTTCGACCTCACCTGGGCGGGGACCCCGTTCGGCAAGCCGACGGTGTTCGTGGCCGATCAGTCGGGCATCGAAGCCGTGAACCCCCGGACCGACGCGCTGATCGGCACGTTCGGCTCGACCGACTTCGTCCCGTTCGGGCATGGGGCCGCAGCCTGCGGCGTGATCGGTGGCAGCGGACCCAACGGGGTGCTGTCGCTCACCGTGGGCTCGTCGAACCAGGTGTGGGCGTGGAACGGAAACAGCACAGTGAACGTCTTTACGCTCAGCTCGCCCGGATCGGGCACCCTGGCGGCGACGGTGAGCACCGGCGGGATGTGCCGCGCCGACGAGCTCTCCTACGACCCGGCGAACCGAGTGGTGCTCCTGGCGAACCCCACCGAGACCGTCAACTACGTCTCGTTCATCTCGGTCAACGCCCAGGCGTCCCGGGACAAGGTGGTCGCCAAGATCGTCTATCCCGCCGCCCAGGGCGGACTCGAGCAGTCGGTCTATGACCCGAGCTCGGGCGACTTCTTCCTCAACGTCGTTCAGAGCGGCTCGAACCCCGACCTCGGACAGATCGATGTGATCAGCCCGACCTCGCACAAGGTGGTCCGCTCGTTCCCGGTGGCGGGCTGCGGGCCCGCCGGGCTGGCCCTGGACCCGGCCAACCATGAGCTCCTCCTCGGGTGCGGCCAGGCCAACGGGGTCATGATCATGGACGACCGGACCGGGGCCATCCTCCACACGATCCCGGCGGTCAGCCGGCCTGACGAGGTCGCGTTCGACCCGCACACCGGGGACTTCGTGGCCCCTGGGAGGAACCCGGCCGGCACCCCCGTGTTGGCGGTCATCTCGGCCCGGACCGGCAAGGTTCTGGCGACCGCCGATCTCCCGGTCGACGGGATCACTCACTCGGTGGCTGCCTCCGGTGGACGGGCGTACGTGCCGGCGGCCGGCGTCGGGATCGAGGTCTTCCGAATCGGGTGATTTCGTATGGGCGACCTGCGTCCGGGTGGTCGCCCTCGAGCAGGTCCGATGCCCCGGACCGGCTCCGGCCGGTCGCCGGCTGATCAACGGGTCGGGGAGGGGGGACTCGAACCCCCGGCCTCCTGCCCCCAAAGCAGGCGCGCTACCTACTGCGCCACTCCCCGGTCACCGAATCGGCCCTGCGAGCGTACCGGGCCGTGGTCGCAGCCCCGTGCCCGCCGCTGTGCGGGCGCGCTGCACCGCACCGACGGGTGGTGAGCACGACCGCCTCCCCAATAGGTGAGAGCGGGCCCGCCGCTGGCGAGCCTTCGGCACCGGGGCGGTCACGCCGGCGCCGCGACGCCCAGAATCAGGCCGTGGCCTTCTTTCCGAGAATCCGGTTCATCTTGGTACCGCAGGTCGGGCAGATGCCCTGTGCCGCACGGCGACCGTTGGCCAGATCAACTTCGTGACCATCGAACGTCCGCTTCTCACGGCACTTCACGCAATACCCCTCGTACTCGGCCATTGCGACTCCTCCTCAAAATCAGGGCCCCAGTGGTGACCTGGGAGGACCAGGCCAGGGACGGGATGAACCTAGCGGGGGGTCTCGGCGTTCGGGGGGACCCCTCCGCTCGAAAGAGCATGAAAAATACCGAAACCCCCCGAGAGGCCACCCGTGGCCGGCGCGCTGACCAGGGGTTCTACGATTAGAGGAATGTCTGACACTCCGCCCGACCAGGTCATCGCAGCGCTCGAGGAGACCTGGAGTGCCACTGCCCAGATGTGCGAGACGCTCCATCCCGACGCCTGGGACCTCCCCACCGACTGCCCAGGCTGGTCCGTGCGGGATCATCTCTCGCACCTGATCGGGACCGAGCTCGGCCTGCTCGGCACCGCCGCGCCGGCGCAGCCCGAGCCGATGCCGGCGCACGTCCGCAACCCCATCGGCCAGAACAACGAGGCCTGGATCGAGGCCCGGCGAGGCGTGCCCGGCACCGAGGTGTTGGCCGAGTTCGTCTCGGCGACGACCCGCCGCCTCGAGGAACTCTCGTCCTTTGCGCCGGAGCGATGGAGCACGCCGGGATGGTCTCCGATCGGCGAGGCTCCCTACGGCGAGTTCATGCTCATGCGGATCATGGACAGCTGGGTCCACGGCCAGGACATGCGGCGGGCGGTCGACCGGCCGGGCGATCGGGGCGGGCGGGGCGAGACCGTCGCGCTCGCCAGGCTGACCTCGGGCATGGGCTACGTGGTCGGCCGCCAGGTCGGCCCACCGGACGGCACCACCGTGGTGTTCAACATCGAGGGCCTGCTCCCGCGGGTGGTCGCGATCGGCATGGCGGGAACCCGGGCCGAGGCGCTGGCGGCCCCGCCCGACGCGCCGACGGTCCGGCTCACGATGCCGGCGGAGCACTTCGTCCGGCTGGCCTGCGGGCGGGAGACGGCGGACGAGGCGGTCGCGGCCGGTGGCGTGGCGACCGAGGGTGACGAGGCCCTGGGCCGCAAGATCATCGGCTCGATGAACTTCATGATCTGAACCGGGGGCGCTGGGCCCGATGAGAGCGCCGGTAGAGTGGCCTCCCGCTATGCGAGCCACCGCCGAAGCCGTCGAAGGTTCCAAGGTCCGGCTGTCGGTCCGTGTCGACGAGTCCGAGATCGACGAAGCCCTCGAAGCGACCGTGAAGAAGCTGTCGCGCGAGGTCCGCGTGCCCGGCTTCCGGCCCGGCAAGGTG
>JBOGFV010000291.1:0-3702 GCA_050743525.1 Acidimicrobiales bacterium | reverse complement strand
TCCCCGACCCCGAGTGGGGCGAGTCGGTGAAGGCGGTGGTCGCGCTGCAAGCCGGCGGCTCAGCCTCCGAGGAGCTGGCCGCCGAACTGGTCGGGTTCTGCCGCGACCGCCTCGCCCACTTCAAGTGCCCGCGCAGCGTCGACTTCGTCGACGAGCTGCCGCGCCAGGACAACGGGAAGATCTACAAGCGGGTCCTGCGGGACCAGTATCGGATGCACGAAGGCTCGAAAGGAGCGCACCAGTGAGCATCGCTGAAGTCGAGGTCACCGCCGGCACCGACCCGGTCGCCGAGATCCAGCGGTGGCTGGAGGAGAACTGGGACGCCGACCTCACGGTGGCGCAGTGGTGGGAGCGACTCGGGCTGGCCGGGTGGTCGGCACCGATGCTGGCGCCCGACCGCTTCGGCAAGGGGCTCAACAGACGCGACGCCATGCGGGTGGGACGGTCCATCGCGCAGTTCGGCGCGCTCGGGGCCCCCGGCGGCCTCGGGCTCGGCTTGGCTGCGCCCACCATCGCCACCCACGGCTCCCGTCAGCAGATCGACCGGTATGTGCGTGACATCGTCACCGGCCAGCGGGCCTGGTGCCAGCTGTTCAGCGAGCCCGGCGCGGGCTCTGATCTGGCCGGCCTCACCACCCGGGCGATCCGGGACGGCGAGATGTGGGTGATCAACGGCCAGAAGGTGTGGACCTCGGGCGGCCAGGTGGCCGACCTCGGGATGCTCCTGGCCCGGACCAATCCCGAAGCGCCCAAGCACCAGGGCATCACCTGGTTCGCGTTCGACATGCGCCAGGACGGGGTTGAGATCCGGCCGCTCCGACAGATGACCGGCGGGGCCAACTTCAACGAGGTGTTCTTCACCGATGCGGTGGTGGGCGACGATGCCCGCATCGGGGATCTCAACAACGGCTGGGCGGTGGCCAACACCACGCTGCACCACGAGCGCTCCGGCATGGGCGCGGGCGGCGGGGGCGGCGCCGGCCCGCCGGTCGGGAGGATGGCGATCCCCGGCTCGGTCGCCGGCAACCTCGACAAGCGGGCCGGCGACTTCGTGACCGCCCACCGGGCCCGACGCCGCGCCCCCACTCCGAGCCCGGAGGCGGCGGCCGGCCGGCAGTCGCCGGCCCAGGGTTTCATCGAGATGGCCCGCAAGCGGGGGAAGGACAAGGACCCGGTCGTGCGCCAGGGGCTCGCCCGCCTGCACACGCTGCGCGAGGTGGCCCGGATGAACACGGAGCGCCACCGGGCGGTCGTGGCCGGCGGCGGCGACATCCCGGGCATCCCGAACTTCTCGAAGCTGCTGATGGCCGACATCGTGCGGCTCAGCCGCGACCTTGGGCTCCAGATCGTCGGGACGGCCGGGACCCTGCACGCCTACAGCGACGACCAGCGGGCCGCGCTGGCCGACGTCCCCGACTCGGCGGAGGTGCTGGCGGTGACCGGCCAGGCCCTCGGCGCCCAGGCGCTGCCGATCTTCGGTGGAACGGACCAGGTCCAGCGCAACATCCTGGGCGAGCGGGCCCTCGGGCTGCCCAAGGAGCCGGGTGACCTCTCGACGCTGCCCTTCAGCCAGCTGCCCAAGAACGGCTGATCCCGAGCGCGCTCAGGCGCTCCCGGGGTCGGTCTTCTCGAGCCACAGGTCGGCGTCCGCGAGGGCGCCGGCCATGGCGGCCCGCAGGGCGCGCTCGATGATGTAGCGGTGGCCGTGGTTGGCCCGGACCAGCACGCGCAGCGTGCCGTTGCCGCCGCTCGTCTCGACCAGGCCGAGCACCTCGGGGGGCTGGTTGCAGCCGGCCGCTTCCGGGGCGTCCGCCACCACCAGCTCCGCCGCCTTGGTCACCACCTCGACGGCCTTGGCGAGGTCGGACGCGGCCGTGATCGGCACGGTGACCTCGACGACGGCCTTGGCCCAGCCTCGCGACGTGTTCTTCAACTGCCGGATGTCGCCGTTGGGGACGTAGATGAGCGAGCCGTCGATGGCCCGCACCCGGGTCACCCGCAGGCTCAGGTCCTCGACCGTGCCGGTGACCCCGTTGACCGAGATGGTGTCGCCGATGACGAACTGGTCCTCGACCGTGAGCAGGAACCCCGAGAGGTAGTCGCGCACCAACGACTGGCCTCCGAAGCCGATGGTGGCGCCGATCACGGTCGCGCTGGCCAAGAGCGGGGTGAGATTGATGCCCAACATGCCGAGGATCACCGCGATGGCGAAGATGGCCACGATGAAGCGCCACACGTTGGCCAAGACCGCGGCGTTGGTGATGACGCGCGAGCCGGCCCGCGGGGAAGACGAGAGGTGCGCGGCCGGCCTCCCCATCTTGGTGACGATCCGGCGCACCACCCGGGAGCCGAGGCGGGCGATGAGCCACGCCACCACGAGCACCAGGACGATCTCGAGGGGCCGCAGGACGAATTCCACCAACGTGTGGGCAAGGGACCTGGAGACGCCGGCCTTGCGGAGGAGGTCGTAGAACCAGCCGCCGTTCCCGCCGATCGACGCCGGCACGATTGCCCAGGTCAGGCCCGGTGCGGTGGTCGCCCAAGGGATGGAGGTCATGACCGATATCCTGTCCTTCGGTGCGGGCAGCGTTGAGCTTGGGCGAGCCTCGGACCGTCCGGCGCATAGCCGATTTCGACCTGACCCTAGTGGTCACCACGATCGCGACCGCGATCCTCGGGATCGTGATGGTCTACACGGGCTCCCGCGCCACCGCGGCCTCGGCGGGCCTCTCGTCGCACTATTTCCTGAACCGCCAAGTGCTGTTCGTGTTCCTCGGCATCATCGTCATGACGGTGCTGGCCGCCATCGACTACCGCCGGCTCGAGCTGATCGGGATGGTCATCTACGGCCTCTCGATCGTTGGTCTTCTGGCCGTCTTCGTGATCGGTCACAGCGCCCAAGGCGCCGGCCGGTGGATCAACGTCGGCCCGGTCGAAGTCCAGACGTCGGAGTTCGCGGTCATCGGGCTGATCGTGGGGTTGGCTACCTTCGTGGCCCGGCGTATCGACGGGTTGAGCTGGCAGGACCTCAGCCGGCTGCTGGTCATGGCGGCGCTGCCGATTGTGCTCGTGCTCAAGCAGCCGGATCTCGGCACCGCGATCATCATGGCGGTCGTCCTCGTCATCATGCTCGCGGTGGCGGGACTGCCGGTCCGCACGCTCTTCTTGCTCGCTCTGGGGGCCGGCGTCCTGCTCTTCCTGGCCGTGACGATCGGGCCGAAGATCGGGCTTCTGCACGGCTACCAGTCCTCGCGCCTCACGAGCTTTCTCCAACAGAGCTCGAAGAGCGCGAATCCGGGGATCCAGCGGTCGATCTACAACGTCCGTCAGTCCAAGCTCGCGATCGGGGCCGGAGGATTCCACGGCCAGGGGCTCGGCCACGGCAGCCAGACCAACAACGGCTATGTGCCCGAGCAGCAGACCGACTTCATCTTCTCGGCGGTGGGGGAGCAGCTCGGGTTCGTCGGCTCGACGCTGCTCCTGGCCATGTTGGGGACCATCTGCTGGCGACTCATGCGGGGCGCGCAGCTGGCCCGCGACGCGTTCGGTCGCCTGCTCTGTGCCGGCGCCCTCGCCTTCATCGCGTTCAGCACCTTCCAGAACGCCGGGATGGCCATGGGCATCATGCCGGTGGCCGGGGTGGCGCTGCCCTTTGTCAGCTACGGGGGCTCGTCTGCGCTGTGTTTCTTCGCTGTGGTGGGG
>JBOGFV010000290.1:0-4362 GCA_050743525.1 Acidimicrobiales bacterium | reverse complement strand
AGGCGAAGCTCACCGAGTCGACGACGAGCTCACCGCTCGCCGGGAGCTCGACCGCACCGGCCCGTTCGGACACCGCCGGCATCGTGTCCATCATGCCGAAGACCTTCTTCAGCGCGGCCCCGGACTGCTGGACCAGGTTGAACAACTGGCTGAACTGCTGGATGGGGTCGATCAGGTAGGCGAGGAACAGGACGAACGTGCTGACGGTGCCGATGTTGGTGCGGTGCCAGTGCACCAGCAGGGCGCCGAAGCCGATGATCACCGCCATCGCCAGAGCGTTGGTGAACTCGACGATCGGGAAGAACCGGGCCTGGAGCCGGACCGCGTGCACGTTGGCGTCGTACTGGGCCTGGTTGTGCTCGACGAAGCGTGAGTACTGCTCGTCCTCGCGCCCGAACGCCTGCACGACCCGGATCCCGGCCAGCGACTCCTGGAGGGTGGAGAGGGTCTGGCCGATCCGGTCCCGGACCACCAGGTACGCCCTGTTCGAGTCGCGGCGGAACTTCCGGCTGGCAAAGACCACCGGTGGGAGCACGACCATGGTGACCAGGAACATCAGCGGCGCCAGGACCAACATCGCCACGACGACGCCCAAGAAGAGGAGCCCACTCGTCACGAAGATGACGAGGCCCTGTTGGACCAGGTTCTCCAGCGCGTCGATGTCCGCGGTCATCCGACTGACCAGGCGGCCGGTCTGCTCGCGGTCGAAGAAGCTCATCGACAGCGACAACAGGTGGGCGAAGACGCGCTTGCGCAGGTCGCGCAGGAACGACTCGCCGACCCGGTTGACCATCACGATCTGGGCCCGCTCGAAGATCCCCATGAAGATGGCGACCACGGCGTAGACGACCGCCGCGCCGATGATCACGCCCCGGTCGAAGTGGTGGGCGGCCAGTCCGTGGTCGATGGTGTAGCCGACGATGATCGGCCCGGCCATCGTGGTGAGCGTGAACCCGACGAGAACTGCGAAGGCGGCCAGCAGGCCGCGTTGGTAGCCCTTCATCATCCGCCAGGTGCGCTTGACGATCCGCCCGGCCTCCGCCGCATCGACCCGGTCGTCGTCTTCGACCGCGCCCTGGCTCCAGCCGCCACCGCCGCCCATGCCCCGCATCAGCCGGCCACCTCGTCGAGCGCCTCGCGCTCGAGCTCGGCCCGGGCTGCGTCCAGGGCGGCCGCTTGGGCCAGGACCTCCTGGTAGCGGGGGTTGGTCGCACTCAGCTCGGCGTGGGTGCCGGTGGCGACGATGCTGCCCCGGTCAAGCAGGACCACCCGCTCGGCCAGGGCAATGGTCGCGGGCCGGTGGGCGATCACGATGGTCGTCCGGTCGGTCATGACCTGCGTGAGCGCGTCGCGGATCTCGTGCTCCTTGCTGGCGTCGACCGACGAAGTCGCGTCGTCGAGGATCAGGACGCGCGGGTCGGCCAGGATGGCTCTGGCCAGCGCGATCCGTTGGCGCTGGCCCCCCGACACCGAGAATCCCTGTTCACCCAGGATCGTGTCGTAGCCGTCGGGCAGCTCGGCGATGAACCCGTCGGCACCGGCCAGCTCGGCCGCCCGCTTGATCCGCTCGAACGACGCGCCGGGCTCGGCGAACGCGATGTTGGCGGCCACCGTCTCGGTGAAGAGGAAAGTGTCCTCGAACACGACCGCGACCGCCTTGCGGAGGTCGTAGAGCTTGAGGTCTCGGACGTCATGGCCGTCGAGCAGGACCCGGCCCCCGTCCACGTCGTAGAAGCGGGGGATGAGGCGGGCCAGCGTCGTCTTCCCCGAACCGGTCGAACCGACCACCGCGACCGACTCTCCGGCCGCGATGGTGAGGTCGACGTGATCGAGGATCGGCGCGTCGCCCGATCCGTAGGCGAACAGCACGGCGTCGAAGCGCACCTCACCGGGGCCGGCCGGGAGCGCCTCGGCGTGTGGGCGATCGGCGACCTCGGGAGCGGCGTCGAGAATCTGGCCGACTCGTTCCGAGGACGCGACGGCCCGCTGGGCCTGAGCGATGATCTGGCCGATTGAGCGCAACGGGTTGATCAGCATGGTGATGAAGAGGTTGAACTCGACCAGCTGGCCGACCTGAATGCGGTGGTCGATGACGAGGATGCCGCCGTAGGCGAGGACCCCGACCATGGAGATGGCCGGGATCACGTCGAGGAGCGGCTGGAAGCGGCCGCGGATCCTGGCCAAGTGGACGATCCGCTCGAAGACCCGTTCGGCCTGGCCCGACAGCTGCCGGTACTGGCCGTCCTCGGCCCCGAACCCCTTGACGGCCCGGATACCGGTCACGGTCTCCTCGACGACGGTCGAAATGGTGGAGATCTCCTGCTGCAGCGACATCGCGACCGGGTGCAGCCGGGTCGAGAACCGCTTGGCCGCCACGTTCACGATGGGGAGGCAGCACAACGCCAGGAGGCCGAGCTGCCAGTCGATGACGAGCAGGATGACCGAGACGAGCACGACCGTCAGGAGGTTGGCGATCGTGATCGGGATCATCGTGCAGAGCTGGTTGATCTGCTGGAGGTCGGTGGCCGAGCGGGCCATCAGCTGGCCGGTCTGGGCCCGGTCGTGGTACTGAAAGTCGAGCTGCTGGAGCTGGCCGAACATGGCCTGGCGGAGGTCGGTCTCGACCCCGTAGGAGACCTTGAAGGCGAGGTAGCGGCGAAAGCCGGAGCAGGTCGCAGAGGTGGCCCCGAGGACCAGGATCCCCGCGACGTAGAAGAGGAGCTGGGAGGGGTGCCACCCGTTCTGGATGTCCTTGTCGATCGCGGCCCCGGTCAGGGCGGGGATGACCACGCGGATGCCGCTCCAGAGCATGCCGACGGTGACGCCGGCGAAGACGGCCCGGCGGTGGCGCAGGATCGTGCGGGTCAGCAGCCTCCAGCCGGCTGACCGCCCGGTCCGGTCTGTCTGTTTCCTGCCCGCCCTCAACTGCTGTTTCCGATCCATCGACGCGACGCGCGAGACCCAAGATCTCGATTGACCTCCATCTTAGGATCTCCGACGATGGGGTTCGGAGGGGGTGGTCCCGCTGACCTCGGAGTTCGGACTCGAGCGCTTCGTGGAAGCCCAGGACCACGGCACCTACGCGCGAGCGGTGGCCGAGCTGCGGGGTGGGCGCAAGCGGACCCACTGGATGTGGTTCGTCTTCCCCCAGATCGCCGGTCTCGGCTCGAGTGCCATGGCCCGCCGCTTCGCCATCTCGGGGCTGGCCGAGGCCCGGGCTTACCTGGCCCACCCGGTACTCGGGCCGCGGCTGCGGGAGTGCGTCTCGGTGGTGGCACAGCTCGGGGTGGACGACCCGGTGGCGGTCCTGGGCCCGGTCGACGCCTTGAAGCTGCGCTCCTCCATGACCCTGTTCCAGGCGGCCGCGCCCGAGGAACCCGTGTTCGCGTCGGTGCTCGACCGCCTCTACGGCGCGGAGCCCGACCCAGCCACCCTGGCGCGGCTCTGAACGGCGGTCAGTCGGCCCACTGCGAGGCGTGCCGGGTCATCCGGGCCGCCTCGCGCTCGGCCTCCCGCTCCGCCAGGACCCGGCGCTTGTCGTAGAGGCGGCGCCCCCGGGCCAGGGCCAGCTCCACCTTGGCCTTGCCGTCCTTGAAATAGAGCCGCACCGGGATGAGGGTCAGAGCGGCTTGCTGGGTGCGCCCGAGCAGCTCGTCGATCTGGCCCCGGTGGAGGAGCAGCTTGCGCCGTCGGTCGGGGTCATGGGCGCCGAACCCGCTGGAGAACTGCCACGGCGGGATGTGGACGCCGTGCAGCCACACCTCGCCACCCGAGACCCTGGCGTAGGCGTCGCTGAGCTGGGCCCGCCCGGTCCGGAGCGACTTCACCTCGCTGCCCTGGAGCACGATGCCGCACTCGTAGGTCTCGATCAGCTCGTAGTCGTAGCGGGCCCGGCGGTTGGTGGCGACGACGCGGTTCTGGTTCGTCTGCTGCTCTCTGGCCGCCGCCCGCTTGGCCGCGGTCCTCTTCGCTCTCGCCACCCGGCGAGGCTATTCCCGGGGCCCGCCTCTCTCGATCCCCGACCAGGTCAACGGCAATCGTTACGCTTCTGTGTCGATGCTTCGCCTGCCGTCGGACGTCCACATGGCCATGGTCGCCCACTGCCTGCGCGGGCTGCCCGAGGAGGCCTGCGGCCTCCTGGCCGGCCCGCCCGGGACCGACCTCGCCACCGCGTGGTATCCCGCCCAGAATCTCTCCCACTCGGCCCGGGTGTACACGGTGGACCCGCTGGCCATGTTGCGGGCCGACCGGGACGCCGAGTCCCGCCGCCTGCAGGTGATCGGGGTCGTCCACTCCCACACCCACACCGACGCCTTCCCGTCGCCGACCGACGTCGAGCAGGCCCCCGACCCGGCCTGGCAC
>JBOGFV010000289.1:0-12585 GCA_050743525.1 Acidimicrobiales bacterium | reverse complement strand
GCCCCGACTCTGGGATGAGCTACTTCCTCCCTCGCATCGTCGGCTACGCCCGGGCGGCCGATCTGATCTTCACCAGCCGCGACGTCGGCGCCGCGGAGGCCTACCGGCTCGGCCTGCTCGACCGGCTGGCCGACGAGGAAGGGGCGCTCGACGCGGCCGTGGAGCTGGCCACCCAGATCGCCTCGCTCCCCCCGTTGGCCATCCGCTCGGGCAAGCGGGTCCTCCAGCACAACGTCGACGTGGCCCTCGAGGAGGCGCTCCGCTACGAGACGGCCGGCCTGGGCTACGCCCGCAAGGCCCCCAACGACGCCGCCGAGTCGGTGGCGAGCTTCCGCGAGAAGCGCCCGGGCCGCTTCACCGGCACGTGACGACCGAGCGCCAGCGCACCGCCGCCCCGACCGTCAGCGGACCGGTGACCGGCGGCGCCCACGGCTGGCCCTTCGCCGCCTCGCTCGACGACCTCGGGGCCGTCGGCTACGTGGAGGAGGAGTACCTCGTCGAAGGCGAGGCGCCCTCGTACCGGGCGACCGGGGAGCTCGGCTACGACGGCCATTGGTCGGCCGAGCCGGCCGATAGCGCCCGGTTCCGGACCCGGGTCCTCATCCAGCGGCCCGCCGACGCTTCGAGATTCAACGGGACCGTCGTGGTCGGGTGGAACAACGTGACGGCCGGCTACGAGCTCCTCGCCGAGGTGCCGGCCCTCCTCGAGGAGGGGTTCGCCTACGCGTGCGCCTCGGCCCAACAGGTCGGGGTGGACGGGGTCGGCGAGCAGCCGATGGGCCTGAAGGCCTGGGACCCGGAGCGCTATGGGACCCTCGTGCACCCCGGTGACCGCTACTCGTACGGGATCTTCTCGGGCGTCGCCACTGCGGTCGGTCCGCAGCGCCACCGCGCCGGGGTCGACCCGATGGGCGGCCTTGCGGTCGAGCGGGTAATCGCCCTCGGCGCCTCCCAGTCGGCGAGCCGCCTCGCCACCTACATCAACGCGGTGCAGCCGCTGGCCGGGGTGTTCGACGGCTTCCTCGTCCTCATCTACTTCGGGAGCGCTTCGGCGATCGACGACGACCTGGTGTTCGACCCCAACGTGGCCCGTCCGGCCCCGATCTTCCGGCAGCGCACGCTGCTCCGAGGCGACCTCGGCGTGCCGGTCATGGTGGTCAACTCCGAGACCGAGACCCCCGCCTACTTCGGGGCCCGGCAGGACGACACCGACCAGTTCCGGTTCTGGGAGGTCGCGGCAGCCGCCCACGTCTCGGCCCCTCAGATGCCCCGACGGGCGGCCAAGTCCGAGCGCGACGGCGTCCCGATGCGCGAGAACCCGATCCCGCCCTCGAACATCTCGTACGTCCCGGCGGCCAGCGCCGCGCTCGTCCACCTGCACCGCTGGATGACCGGCGGACCACCGCCGCCGGTCCAGCCTCGCATCGAGGTGGCGGCGGGCGACCCGCCCGAGATCGAGCGCGACGAGCACGGCAACGCCGTCGCCGGGATCCGGATGCCCGGCGTGGCGGTGCCGGTCGCCCACGACACCGGGGTGAGCTCGGTCGCCGGCCTGGCCGGCCTGGGCGGCGTCCATGAGCCGTTCGAGCCCGACACCCTCGTCGCCCTATACGGCGACCACGCCACCTATGTGGCCCGATTCAGCGAGGCGGCTGCGGCGGCGGTGACCGCGGGCGTGCTGCGGGCCAGCGAGGCCGACCGGCTGGTCGCCGAGGCCGGGGCGGCCGCGCCGTTCTGAGCTACTTGCCCAGCTCGGCCAGGATCTGCTTGGCGTAGGTGACCTTGCCGGTGACGGTGGCCGGGTCCCCGGTGGCCAGCGCGTAGACGGCCTCGGCCATGACCTCCACCGGCTCGTGACGATCCGGAGGGGTGAACTGGTCGAGCCGGTGGTGGAGCACGCCGGGCGTGAGGACGAGGCCGGACGGCGACACGACGTTCACCGAGATCCCGTCCTCGTAGACCTCCGAGGCGAGCCCGGTGGTGAAGCGCTCGAGGGCCGCCTTGCACATCCCGTAGACCGTGCCGCCCCCGCCCCGGCGGCCCTGATAGGGCGGCCCGACCGGGTGACGGCCGGCCCCCGACGAGATGTTCACGATCCAGCCGCTCTTGCGCTCCCGCATGCCCGGCAGGACCAGCTGGGTGAGCTCGAAGGGCGCCCGCACCTGGACCTCGAACATGAGGCGGTAGTGCTTTTCGTTGAACTCGGTCACCGGCTCGAAGTAGGTGATGGCGGCGTTGTTGACCAGGATGTCGATGGGGCCGAGGTCCTTGGTGGCCGTGTCGATGATCCGCCGCCGGTCGGACTGGTCCGACAGGTCGGCGGCGATCGCGATGGCCTTCCCGCCGTCCTCGGTGATCTTGGACACCACGGTGGCGAGGCTCCCCTCGAAGGGGTGGTCGCCCTCGTTGGCGGTCCGGGCCGTCACCGCCACCGCGGCGCCGGCCCCGGCGAAGCGCTCCGCGACGGCCGCCCCGATCCCTCGGCTGGCCCCGGTGACGACGGCGACCTTGCCTGACAGCTCCCCCACGACGTTCCTCCCTGATCGTCCCCGGCCCGCCCGACGGGCCCGGCGGGCCATCTTGTCGCACTGGAATCGATTGCGCACATGGGGAAAGGGGCGGGAGGGCCCACCGTTACCATGGCCGCCGTGGCGCTGGAGCTGACCGTGGTCGACGCCTTCACCGAGCGGGCCTTCGGCGGCAACCCGGCGGCGGTCTGCCCGGTCGAGGCGTTCCCGGACGAGGAGCGGATGCAGGCGATCGCCGCCGAGATGAACCTCTCCGAGACCGCCTTCGTGGTCCCGAGGGCCGGGGACGAGTACGACCTGCGCTGGTTCACCCCCGCCGTGGAGGTCGACCTGTGCGGGCACGCCACGCTGGCCACCACCCACGCGCTCGGGCGCTCGGCCCGGTTCCACACCAAGAGCGGCGAGCTGGTCTGTACCCTCGGCACCGACGGCCTGATCGAGATGGACTTCCCGGCCGATCGGCCGACCGAGGCCTCGCTGCCGGCCGACGGTGGCCTCGGGGCCGCCCAGTGGACCGGCAAGGCCCGGGCCGACTGGTTGGTGGTGCTGCAAGACGCGGCGGCGGTGCGTTCGCTCGTGCCCGACATCGCGGCCATCGAGCGGTTGGGCGGCCGGGGCACCATCGTCACGGCGCCCGGCGACCGGGCCAGGTTCGACTGCGTCAGCCGCTTCTTCGCCCCGATGGTCGGGATCGCCGAGGACCCCGCGACCGGCTCGGCCCACTGCGCGCTCGCCGCCTACTGGGGCGCCCGCCTCGGCCGCGACGTGCTGGTCGGCGAGCAGGCCTCCAAGCGCGGCGGCGTGATCCACATGCGTCTGGCCGGCGATCGGATCGTCCTGGGCGGCCGAGCCGTCACGGTCTCGAAGGTCACTCTGCTGGTCTGAGCCCGGCGTGCCCGGTCGATAGGGTCGGCCCGTGGACCTGGTCGCCACCTTCTTCTCCGCCGCCCCGCCAGCCCGCCGGTTGCTGGCGTGCGACGAGGTGGCCGCCGCCTGGGATCGGCCGAGCGCCCTGGCGGGCTACACCGTCGGCGGCCTGGCCGGCCATCTGCACCGGGCGACCAGCCGGACCGAGCACCTCTTGTCGGAGCCCGAACCCGCGTCGGCCCGGGTGGTGCGGCCGGCCGAGTTCTTTGGGGCCGCCCGGATCGACACCGACATCGACCGCGACAACGAGTTCCAGCGGTCGGTGCGAGCGGTCGGCGAGGAGGTCGGGACCCGCGGCCCGGCGGCGCTCGCCACCGCCTTCGCCAATCTGCTGGAGCGGCTGCGGCCGCTCGTTGCCTCGACCCCGCCCGGACGCCTCGTCGCGGTCCTGACGATCCCCGACGCCGCGACTCGCTTCGACGACTACCTGCGGACGCGGATCGTCGAGCTCGTGGTGCACGCCGACGACCTCGCCGCGAGCGTCGGGGTCCAGGCGCCCGATCCGGGTGCCGACGCGACCGAGGTCGTGGTGGGGGTGCTGGTCGAGCTGGCCCGGGCCCGAAGCGGGGACCTGGGCGTCATCCGCGGCTTGGCCCGCTCCGAGCGGGCCGAGCCCGGGAGCCTGCGAGCCCTCTGAGGGGCTCGGCCGGTCAAGCGTTCTTCGGCAGCTCGGAGAACTTGGCGGTGCGGTCGGTGTTGGGCTCCTTGGGGAGCCCGAGCACCCGCTCGCCAATGATGTTGCGCTGGATCTGGTCGGTCCCGCCGTAGATGGGGGGGGCCTGCGCGTAGAGGGCCATCCCGGTGACCGCGCCGACCAGCATGCTCTGGGGCAGCTCGCCGAGGGGGGCCCGCTGGTCGTCGGTGTACGCGTGCAGGGTCGCGGCCGGCCCGGCGATCGACATCCCGAGGTCGCGCGAGAGCCGCATCATGTCGCTCATCCCGAGCTTGGCGATGTTGGGCAGACCCGGGATGTCCTTGCCGATGGCGCGGGCGGCCCGCATCCGCTCGGTGTTGAACCGACCGAGCTCGCCGAGCGTGTACAGGCGGGCCAGGCCCTGGCGGATGACCGGGTCCTCGATCTTCCCGTTCTCGCGGGCCAGCGCGATGAGCATCTGGGTGCCCATCGGCTGGAGGATGGCCCCGGCCGACTCGCCACCGCCGCCCCGGGGGCGGTTGCCGACGAAGTCACCGACCCGCTTGTCGAGGTGGCCGGCGATCGTCCCCGGCATGGCGGAGAAGCCGCCCGCGCCGCCTCCGCCCGCCCCGAGGCCGGAGCGCTCGAAGGCGAGCGTGGTGTTGGCCACCGCCCACCCGTTGTTGACGTCGCCGATGACGTCGGCCGCCGGCACATGGGCGTCGGAGATGAAGACCTCGTTGAACATCGCGTTGCCGGTCATCTCCCGGAGCGGCCGGACCTCGACGGCCGGCTGGTGCATGTCGAGCACCATCCAGGAGATGCCCTGGTGCTTGGGGACCTCGGGGTCGGTCCGGGCCAGCAGCATGCCCAGATCGGCAGCCTGGCCGAGTGAGGTCCAGACCTTCTGGCCGTTGACGACCCACTCCTCGCCGTCCTTCATCGCGCGGGTGGAGAGGCCGGCGAGGTCGGAGCCGGCCCCCGGCTCGCTGAACAGCTGGCACCAGCCGGCCTGGCCGGTCACGATGCCGCGGACGTACTTGTCGATCTGCTCCTGGGTGCCGTGGGTAGCGATGGTCGGGGCGGCCAGCAGGAGCCCGAGGCCGCCCGGGGCGCCCAGCGCGCCGAAGGAGGCGATCTCGCGGGAGACCGCCTGAGAGTCGACCCGGTTGAGCTCCCGCCCGTACGCGGTGATCGGAAGGCTTGGGGCCGACCATCCGGCGAGCCCGAGGCGCCCCCACCACTCGGCGACGGTGAGGTCCGGGTCCCAGTTGTCCTTCAGCCAGTCGCGGATCTCCTCGACCACGTCGGCTGAGGGCCCCGTGTCCTGTGCCTCTTCTACCTTGGTCATGTCGCTGGCCCTTTCCGAGGGTGTCGTCCGTCGGAGCGGCCCCTGTGGGTCGCGCTCGCCGACTCCAGCCTACCCAATGACCCCCTGTTTCAACGCCCGGATCGGGCCGTTCCGGCGGCCCTCGGCGCGATGGGTGCCCAGGTCAGGGCACGTCGACGGGGCCAGGCAACCGGGGCGGGTGGCCCCTTGGAGGACGGTCCGGCCAGGATGTCCCATGATCCTCGAACACGCGGTCCTCGACATCGAAGCGGGCTCGGCCCCCGACTTCGAGGCCACCTTCGCCAGGGCCAAGTCCATCATCGCGAGCTCGCCGGGGTTCGGGTCGCTGCGGCTCGAGCGCTGTCTCGAGGAGGCCGACCGCTACGTGCTCCTGGTCGAGTGGGACTCGGTCGAAGCCCACGAGATCGGGTTCCGGACCTCGGCGGCTTTCGAGGAGTGGCGGGCCCTCCTGCACCACTTCTATCCGGAGCGCCCGGTGGTGCAGCACTTCGAGCGAGTGCTCGACGCCTGAACTCAGGCTGCCTCGCACGCGGGGCACAGGCCGGTGATTTCGACGACGTGGTCGAGGTCGGAGAAGCCGTGCTCGTCGCCGAGGCGACGGGCCGCCGCCTCGAGCTCGGGAGCGTCCAGCTCGATGGTGCGGCCACACCGCCGGCACACAAGGTGGTGGTGGTGCAACGGCGTCCCACAGCGCCGGTAGAGGGTCTCCCCCGAGTCGGCCCGCACGCTGTCGATCTCGCCGGCGCCGGCCAGGGTCCGGAGCTGGCTGTACACGGTGGCGAGACCGATGCGCTCGCCGTCCGCCCGGAGCCTCGCGTGGAGGTCCTGGGCGCTCGTGAACCCCTCGGTCTGGTCGAGCGCGGCGTCGACGGCCCGCTTCTGGCGGGTGGTCCTCTCCTTGGGCCGGGCGCTCGCCGGCACCGTTCGGGCTGCGGGCACGGTGGTGCCTCCGTTAGCTATCCAGAGTGAGTCTCGTTATGATTATAGAGTGCGACTGGGAACGATGCTGCGAACCGCCGGGACGGTGGCGCTCGTGTGGGCGGCATTCCCAGCGGCCGGCGCTGGCGCCGCGCCCCGGGTCCTTCGTGTGGTGGCGGCCGAGAACTTCTGGGGCAGCCTGGCCGCCCAGCTCGGGGGCACGAGGGTCGAGATCTCGAGCATCGTCACCGACCCCAACGCTGACCCGCACGACTACGAGACCAGCCCGGCCGACGCCCGAATGTTCGCGGCAGCCGACTACGTCATCGAGAACGGCGCTGGCTACGACACCTGGGCCGACAAGCTGCTCGCCGCGCAGCCGCGCGCGGGTCGTCGGATCCTCGACGTCGCCCGCTTCCTCGGCCGACCGGCCGGGTCCAACCCGCATCTCTGGTACGACCCGACCTATGTCTCGGCGGTGATCGACCGGATCACCGCCGACCTCACGGCCCTCGACCCTGCCGACCGCGCCTACTTCGCCCGGCGGCATCAGGCGGTCGAAGCGGCGCTGTCCCCCTACCGTGCCGCCCTCGCGGCCATCCGGGCCCGCTACGGCGGGACGCGGGTCGCCTCCACCGAGAGCGTTTTCGTCTATCTCGCGGCGGCCCTCGATCTGCGGATCGTGACCGGGAGCTCGTTCATGGACGCGGTCGCCGAGAACGTCGACCCTCCGGCGGCGGCGCTGGCGAGCTTCGAGCGCCAGATCGCCGGGCGCGACTTCTCCGTCCTGGTGTACAACATCCAGACCGTCACGCCGCTGACCACGAACCTGCGGCGAGCCGCGACGGCCCGGCACATCGCGGTGGTCGGGATCTCCGAGACGATGGAGCCGCCCACCACCACCTTTGAGCGGTGGATGGTCACCGAGCTCGACCGGGTGGGGGCGGCCCTGGCCCGCGGCACGCCATGACCGCCGTGGCCGCGCCGGTGCACGGCACCCCGCCGGCGGTGTGCGCCCACGACCTCTCGGCCGGCTACGGCGGGCGGGCGGTGTGGGCCGACGGCACCTTCGACATCGAGTCGGGCTCGTTCGTCGCGGTGCTCGGGCCCAACGGCGCCGGCAAGTCCACGCTGCTGCGCCAGGTGCTCGGGCTCATCCGGCCCCTGTCCGGGTCGATCGAGGTCCTGGGGGAGACCCCGCGACGCGGCAACCCCGCCATCGGCTACGTCCCCCAGGCCCGCACCATCGACCCCGAGGTGGCGTTCCGCGGGGTCGACCTGGTGCGGCTGGGCCTCGACGGGCACCGGTTCGGCTTCGCCCTGCCGTGGCGCTCGCAGGGCTCCCAACGCGAGGCCGTCGCCAGCGCGGTGGCCGCCGTCGGCGCCGAGGGGTACGCGGGCCGCAAGCTCGGGGCGATGTCGGGCGGCGAGCGCCAGCGGCTGCTCATGGCCCAGGCCCTGGTGGGCCAGCCCGAGCTGCTGCTCCTCGACGAGCCCCTGGCCAACCTCGACGTCCGCAACCAGGCCGCCATGGCCGAGCTGATCGGGTCGGTGGCCCGGGAGCGGGGCCTGACCGTGCTGCTCGTCGCCCACGACCTCAACCCGCTCCGCAGCGTGATCGACCAGGTCTGCTACGTGGCCGGGGGTCGGGTCGCGTTCGGTCCCCCCGACGAGGTGGTCACCCCCGAGGTGCTGTCCCGCCTCTACGGGGCCCCGGTCGAGGTGCTGATCGACAGCCGGGGCCGCCGCTTCGTGGTCGGCATCGAGGAGGAGACGGCCCACCCCCACCACCACGGGCCCGAAGGTCCGAGGCTCCCGTGATCGCGGCCTCCTGGAACCCGTTCGCCGACCTGGGCCAGATGCTCTCGTACGAGTTCATGCGCAATGCCTTCGCGGCCGGCGCGGTCGTGTCGGTGGTGGCCGGCGTGGTCGGCTACTTCGTCATCCTCCGGCGCACCGCGTTCGCGGCCCACGCGCTCTCCCACGTGGGGTTCGCCGGGGCGGCCGGCGCGGTGGTCCTGTCGATCAACCCGGTCTGGGGTCTGTTGGCGTTCTGCCTCGGCGGCGCCGCGGTCATGGGCGCGCTGGGGCAGCGGCTGCGGGAACGGGACACGGTGATCGGGATCGTCCTGGCCTTCATGCTCGGCCTCGGCGTCCTCTTCATCGCGCTCTACAACGGGTTCTCGACGCAGGCCTACTCGATCCTGTTCGGCGAGATCCTGGGCATCTCGGCCGGCGACGTGGTCCTCACCGTGGTCATCGGCGGCATCACCCTCGTCGCCATCGCCGCCCTGTACCGCCCGCTCCTGTTCGCCTCGGTGGACGAGGAGGTGGCGGTGGCCCGACGCGTGCCGGTGCGGTTCCTGTCGATCGCCTTCCTGCTCACCCTCGGCCTGGCCGTGGCCGTGGCGGTGCAGGTCGTCGGGGTCCTCCTGATCTTCTCGCTGCTGGTCACCCCGGCGGCGATCGCCGACCGCCTCACCACCCGGCCGGCGACCGCGATCGCGGTCTCGGTCGTGGTCGCGCTGGCCTGCACCTGGCTGGGCCTGGCCATCGGCTACTACTTCAGCTACCCGGTGAGCTTCTTCATCACGAGCATCGCCTTCTTCGGCTACGTCCTCACCCGGGTCGGCACCGGCATCCGTCGGCGGACCCAGCCGTCACCCATCGCGGTCCCCCCCGCGTAGCCAGGCGAGACCCGCCGGTACGCTGGGCCCGTCGCCGACCAGGACCACCGCCATGCGTGAACGTGCCCGCGCCTTCTTCTCGTTCCCCGACCCGGTCAACGAGGTCGCGGCGCGCACCGTGGCCGGCGGCGTCGTGGTCATGGCCACCCTCGCCCTCGCGCTCGGGATCCCCTGGCTCCTCGTCCCGCTCGTCTACGGGTTCTGGGCCCGCGTCCTCACCGGCCCCCGCCTGAGCCCGTTGGGTCAGCTGGCCACCAGGGTGGTCGCCCCGCGCCTGTGGGTCGCGCCCCGGCTGACGCCGGGGCCGCCGAAGCGGTTCGCTCAGGCGATGGGGGTGGCCATGAGCACCGCGGCGCTGGTGGTGTGGGTGACGGCCGGGTGGTCGACGGCCCGCTGGGTCCTCGTCCCGCTCGACGGGGCCGCCTTCTTGGAGTCGGTCTTCGGCCTGTGCCTCGGCTGCCGCAGCTTCGCCTTCCTCATGCGGGTCGGCGTGATCCCCGAGCGGGTCTGCCCCGAGTGTGCCGACCTGTCGCGGCGCCACCGGCAGCTGGCCGCGACCGCGGTCGACTGAGGCGGACCGTTATACGGGCTTGCCGGCCTTGCACCAGGCGTTCGACGGCACGCCCTGGCAGGGGTTCGGCATCGAGGCCAGCTTCGGCAGCGGGTGCATGACGATCCCGGTGGTCGCCGGGTAGGAGGCGCCGGCCGGGCACGAGCCGAAGCCGGTGTCGCACAGCACCTGTCCGAGCAGCGTCGCGTCGTCGTTGGGACCGGCGGTCAGCGGGCCGCACTTGGCCTGGGCCGTCTCGAGGTTGGCCGGGACGCTGCCCTGCGGGGCGGTGTTGTCCTTGAAGCAGTTCTGGGGCTGGTGGGCCACCAGGGTCAGCTCGCCGAAGTCCACGTTGGCCGGGTTCCCGAAGAACCCGTCGTCGGTGAAGGTGTTGTGGACGAGGGCGTCGCCCGCGGGGTCGTAGACGCAGCCGAACCCGGCGATCTCGTTGCCGCCCGTCCCTGTGCAGGTCTGGCCGATCACCGGTGTGCCGCTGTCCGGATACGGGACGAACAGGATCCCCCAGGCCCCGTTGTGCACGAAGCGGTTGTTCATGACCGTGTCGTTGGTGGCCCCTGACACCGTCATGCCGGTGCCGAGCGGGCCGGCCGCGGCGGAGCCGAGGGCGGGCACGTTCGGGTTGTTGTTGTCGTGCACGAAGTTGTGGATGAACACCCAGCACGAACGGGTGTGGGTGATCGGGCTGATCTTCCCGCCCGGGCAGTCGCCGTTCTGGGGAGCGCGGGGGTCGGCACTGATCTCGGTGTTGGTGTCGAGCCCGTCCCGGTTGTTGTCGAACTGGGAGTTCTCGATCACGAGGGCGCCGCCCGAATTGGTCCCCGAGTAGCCGAGCGCGTTGTATTCCATCCACGCATTGTCCATGGTCATGTTGCAGGCCTGGTCGCATGCGCCGACGTAGGTGCCCGAGTCGTTGAAGTTGGACGCGTAGATCTGGTCCCAACTCCCACCGGCTGCGTTGGAGGAGAAGATCCCGTACTGGGCGGCCGTCGCCTCGGCGCTCGCCACCGTCCCGTCGGGGCCAAAGAACGTGGAGGTGGCGGTGAGGTAGCTGCCGGAGTAGCCGTGCAGGCCGACCGTGCCGGAGTCGGCCCCGCCGTTCCACCAGATCTCATTGCCCGACGCACCGGTGCCGGCCAGGAAGTTGCAGGCGGTCAGGTTCTGGACGCTGACGTTGTCGGCCTTCCAGATCACGATCCCGTTGCGGCCATCGGGAACGCCATTGGCGGCGCCACCGAAGTTCTGCCACGCCGGGTCGGCGTCACAGGCCTGCGGCGCCCCGGCCTTGGTCCCGTCGATGACCACCGACGATCTGTTCATGCCCCTCAGGTGCAGGCCGGAGGTGGTGATCACGACCCCGCCGAAGTCGCCATGGTGGAGGGCTCCCGAAGTGGGCGACGTGGTCGTGTCGTCGGTCTCGTGGTAGTCACCCGGCCCGATCAGGATCCAATCGCCCGGCTTGGCTGCGTGCACCGCCGCCTGCACGCTCGAGAACTGACCACGGTGCCCGTGGAACGAGCCGACCAGGAGCACTCTCGGGCTGGCCGCGGCGGCCGGCGTCGCGGCCCCCGGCCCGGTCAGCGCGGTCAGCGCGGTCATGACGAGCACGGCGGCGAGCGCCAGCGGGCCCGCCCACCGTCGGTGGAACCTCATGTGAACACCCCCGATCTCGGACCGACCCTATCGACGGGACGGCGGCCGGGTCATCTCCAACCCCTCAACGGCTGCCGACGATCACGTCGGCGAGCGGAGAGCCCGCCGGCAGGCGCCGGCGGGACCCCTGCCAGCCGGTCCGGTCCAAGGCCTCGGCGAAGTAGCGCTCGTCGAAGCCGAGCTCGAGCCAGCCGTGGGTCCGGGTCGACCACAGCGAGTACCCGTCGAGGCGAAGCCCCCAGGGCATGCCCATCGGGGCGATCGGCTCGCCGGCCCACAGGACCCTGCCCCGGGGGCCGACGATGTCGCTCAGGCGTCCGAGCATGGCCATGTGGTCGGCGCAGTGGTGGAACGACTCGTAGAAGATGGCGGCGTCGAAGCGCTCGGTCGCCTCGAACTCGAGCATGCCCGAGTGCACCACCCGCAGTCGCTCCGGGGTCCGACTGCGCCGCTCGGTCAACGCGCAGAACTGGCTGTCCACCTCCACCGCGGTGACCTCGAAGCCCATGGCCGCGAGGTCGTTGGTGAGGTTGCCCCAGCCGGACCCGAACTCGACGATCCGGGCCGGCGGGGCCAGGCCCAGGGTCGAGACGATGAAGCCGCGGGCGACGAGCTCCTCGCCGACCACCGTCGTCGAGCCGGTCGAGTAGGGATACGGGCGGGCGACCGACTCCTCGAGGTCGAACGGGCTCGCCTCGTTGTCGAGGGAGTATCCGCGACGGCCCGACACCGTGGCGTAGAGATCGAAGACCCAGCCCCGGTACTCGTCGGAGAAGGGGTCTTCGGGCCGGCCGGGTGGCGGGGCCATGCAGAAGCCGCGCAGGAAGGCCCGAGCCGCGTCCTCGGAGACGCTGAACAGCTTGGCCGCCTCCTCGAGCTCGCCGTCGAGCTGCTCGAAGGCGACCACCCGGGGAGGCCGCCGGCCGCGAACGGCCTGGATCCGGCGGACCGCGGCCGGGGGCAGTGCCTTCCTCGCGGCCCGCTTGGCCCAGTCGGAGAGTCCGGCGGGCGTCGAGAGATCGGTCGGCCGGGGCATCGGAGCAGCCCACCATGAACGGCTCGCCGGCGCAACGGGCCGACCGTCCGGAGCCGTTGGGACGGGCCGATGCCCAAGAAACCACTTTCCCTGGTGGATGGCGGTGTGGGACGCTTAGGAGACGGAGTGCAGTGCACACTGTCGACGGTGCCCACGGGGAACCGTCGGCACCAGGGCGGCGCATTGATCCGTCAGGCACAGATGGTCGCCTGACTGGCGGGGCGTGATCGTGGTCGGGCTCTCGATGGGCGGGACCCTGGCATGCTGGCTGGCCGCCCGGCAT
>JBOGFV010000288.1:0-12225 GCA_050743525.1 Acidimicrobiales bacterium | reverse complement strand
GCGCGGGCGTTCGAGGAGGTGCACACAGAGCCGCCGTGGCGCCCCACGAAGGCTTTGAGGGCGGCAGACGAGTTCATGTAGGTGATGGGCACGATCCGGTCCACGTCGGTGACCTCGACCAGGCTCTCCCACGCCTCTTCGACGGCGTCGAGGTCCGCCATGTCGGCCATCGAGCACCCGGCGTTCAGATCGGGGAGCAACACCCGTTGGTGGTCACCGGTCAGGATGTCGGCCGACTCGGCCATGAAGTGCACGCCGCAGAACACGATGAATTCGGCCCGCTGGCGGGCGGCGGTCCGCGACAGCCCGAACGAGTCGCCCCGGGCGTCGGCCCAGGCCATGACCTCGTCGCGTTGGTAGTGGTGGCCGAGGATGAAGACGCGGTCGCCGAGGCGGGCCTTGGCCGCACCGATCCAGCCGGCCAATTCCTCTGCGGACGCGTTGGTGTAGCGCTCGGGAAGCGCCCCCTGGATCCTGATCATCTGGGTACCCCCTCGATGGGGAGGCTCCGATGTGACCGGCGGGGACAGCCTGGTCGCCCATCCGCGGGGTTGTCGGTCTCGGAGCTTGTATGGAGCCGGGATTACCAGGCCGGCTCTTCCATCCTAGGGCGGGCCCACCACTGAGGACGCCGTCTAGGGCAGGGAGCGAGCGTCCACGGTCTCGATCCGATCCGAGTCGAAGCAGGCGACCAGAACGAGGCGACTGTCCGGGCTCGCCGCCAGGTCTCGGGGGAACTGACCCGAGCGCACGTACCCTCGGAGCACGAGGCCGCCATCGGCACTCACCTCGACGATGGCCAGGTTCGAACTGGCTCCGGGACTGTTGAAGCGGTCGGAGTCCGCGACCACCACCCGCTGCCCAGCGTCGGTGACCGCCAGTCCGACCGGCGCCTCGCCCACCTGAACGGTGTGCGCGAGCGCCCGGGCGGGATCCGAGACGAGTCGGGCGGCGTTGAACTCGAGCAGAGCGTCGCTGCCGCGGGCGGTGACGTAGACGTTGGCTCCGGAGGCGGCCACGCGAACGGGGCTGCATCCCGCCCAAACGGTCGACACCACCGAGGAGGCCGGATGCCGCTCTGCCTTGGCGATGTTCACGGTCGTGAGGGTCCCGTGCGCGCCCGCAGTTCTGGTGCCACTGGCCGCCTCGCTCGTCACGTAGAGGTCTTTGCCTTCCGGTGAGACCGCGATCCCGACCGGTGCGGACTCGAGGGGCACGAAGCCCACGAGGCTCCGTGCCCCTCCGGTGCGCAACGCTTTGCGAAGGTTGAAGACCGCGAGCTCGTCGCGGGCCTCGAGGGTCACGAAGGCATACCGATCGCCGGGTGAGAAGGCGACCTCGATTGCTCCATTGAAGCCATTGGTGGAGAGCGTGGCGAGCAGGCCCGGGTCGCGCCCGAGATTGCCCGTCTCCAGGGCCGTCGCGTCGAGCACCAACGCCCCGTCGTCCACTGCGGCCAGGAGATAGCGGCCGTCGCTACTCAGTGTGACCCCGGCGAATCCGTACGACCCAAGAGAGTCGATCCTTGGTGCGGCGCGCTGCGGGTTGGGCAGCGAGTACACCACCAGCGGACCGCCCGTGTAAGAGACGATGCCGAACCTGGAGTTCGGACTGATGGCCGCCCCGAATGGGGAACCGTCGGTGCGCGTGGAGACGAAGTCGGTCTGGACCTTCATGAGCAGGGGAGCGGGCGCCGCAGTGGTCGTGCAGGCCGGGCCACGGCTACCCACTTCGCGCGCCAGCGGGGCGGCCTGGGCGGCCGTGGAGGCAAAGGGCAGCGTCCCGGACAGCACCGCGGCCACGAGGAGCGCCCTGGACCCCATGGCGAAAGGATCGCACCTGGCTGCGGTGTCGGCGGCCCGGACCCGACCTCCGGGCCTCCTTCGCTCATGGACGATCGGCGCGGCCCAGCCCGGCGGCCCCGAGACGCGCGACCCGTCGCGACTGGGCGCGAGAGTGAAGGGGTGAAGGTCCGGCCGCCCACGAGCACGATCCCTGACGCGCCCGGCTCCTACCAATTCCTCGACGCTCAGGGCCGGGTCCTCTACGTCGGCAAGGCCAAATCGCTCCGGCATCGGCTGCCCAACTACTGGGCCGACCCCGCCCTGCTGGCCCCTCGGACCGCCCAGATGATCGCCCAGGCCGAACGGGTCGAGTGGGTGGTGGTGGCCACCGAGGTCGAGGCGCTCATCCTCGAGCACTCGCTCATCCAGGGACACAAGCCGCGTTTCAACGTCCGCCTGAAGGACGACAAGAGCTACCCGTGGCTGGCCGTCACCGTCAACGAGGAATGGCCCCGCCCGATCGTATTCCGGGGCCGCAGACGCAAGGGAGTCCGATACTTCGGCCCCTATGGCCACGTCGGCGCGCTCCGCGAGACGCTCGACCTCCTCCTGCGCAGCTTCCCGATCCGCACCTGCTCGGACGCCAAGTTCAAGCGGCACGCCCGGCTGGGCCGGCCATGCCTGCTCTACGACATCGAGCGCTGCTCGGGCCCGTGCGTCGGCGCGGTGGAGCCCGATCGCTATCGGCAGATGGTCGAGGACCTCATGGGCTTCCTCTCCGGCCGCACCGCGCCGGTCATCGGCCGGCTGAAGGCCGAGATGGAGGAGGCCTCGGGGTCGCTCGAGTACGAGCGGGCGGCCCGGCTGCGGGACCGGCTGGTCGCGGTCAACCGGGCGGCCGAGACCCAGCAGATGGTGTCGATCCGACCCCAGGACGTCGACCTGATCGGGGTGGCCGAGGACGAGCTCGAGGCGGCCGTGCAGGTGTTCCACGTCCGCCAGGGCCGGGTGGTCGGACGCAGCGGGTCGGTGGCCGACAAGGTCGAGGACCTCACCCCCGACCAGTTCATGGCCCGCGTGCTCCAGGAGCTCTACGGCGGGCCCGGCGCCGAGGTGCCGCGGCGCATCTTCGTGCCGATCCTCCCCGAGGACGACGACGTGGTCACGGCCTGGCTCGCCACCGTGCGGGGCGGGCCGGTCGATGTGGCGGTGCCCCAGCGCGGCGAGAAGCGGGCCCTCCAAGAGACGGTGACCCGCAACGCCTCCGAGGACCTCACCCGCCACCGCCTGCGCCGCTCCGGCGACCACAACGCGCGGGCCAAGGCGCTCACCGAGCTCGAGTCGGCCCTGTCGCTCTCCAGGGCGCCGTTGCGCATCGAGTGCTTCGACATGAGCCACCTTCAGGGCACCGACTACGTCGGCTCCATGGTGGTGTTCGAGGACGGGTTGGCCAAGAAGTCGGACTACCGGCGCTTCGCGGTGAAGGGGGTGGCGGGCAACGACGACTACGCGGCGATGGAGGAGGTGCTGACCCGGCGCCTCACCAACCTGGTGATCGAGCGGGCCGAGGCGGCGGCGCGGCGAGAGTCGGCGACCGAGGACGACCTCACCGAGCGCCGCGTCGCGGCGCGGAAGCGCTTCGCCTACCCGCCGGACCTCTTGCTGCTCGACGGGGGCAAGGGCCAGCTCGGTGTCGGGATCCGGGTGCTCGAGTCGCTCGGGCTGAGCGACGAGATCGAGATCGCGTCGCTGGCCAAGCAGTTCGAGGAGGTGTTCCGGCCCGGGGACCCCGAGCCGATCCGGATCCCACGCGGGTCCGAAGCCCTCTACCTCCTGCAGCGGGTCCGCGACGAGGCGCACCGCTTCGCCATCACATTCCACCGGGAGCGCCGGGGCAAGCGGATGACCAAGAGCGCGCTGGACGGGATCCCCGGCCTCGGCCCGACGCGTAAGAAGCGCCTCCTGGCCGCCTTCGGAAGCCTCCGGGCGGTCCGGGCGGCCTCCTACGAGGAGCTGGCCGCGGTCCCGTGGCTGCCCGACGCGGTGGCTGCGGCGGTCGTCCAGCGGCTCCAGGGGACCGCGCCGGCCGCCCACACCGGCTGAGCCACCCATCCGCCCGCCGGGCGGCCCATCGACAAGACTGGCCCGGCATGAGGGAGATCCTCGTCGTGACCGGGATGTCCGGCGCCGGCCGGTCCACGGTCGGCGCGGCGCTCGAGGACCTGGGCTGGTTCGTCATCGACAACCTGCCGCCCGCCCTGATCACCCGGGTCGCCGACCTGGCCGGCCGGCCGGGCCACGAGGGCGAGCACATCGCCCTCGTCATCGGGCGGGCCGGGGTCGAGCCCTACGAGGACGTCCCGCCCATCCTCGACACCCTGCGGCGCTCCCGGCATCGGGTCCGGGTGCTGTTCCTCGAAGCACCCGATGACGTGCTGGTCCGACGGTTCGAGGGGACGAGGCGCCGCCACCCGCTGGCCGCTCGGGGCGTGGAGGAGTCGATCGCCGACGAGCGCCGCCTCCTGGAGCCACTGCGGGCCGAGGCCGACGTGGTCATCGAGACCGGTGACCTGAACGTCAATCAGCTGCGCGCCCGCATCCTGGAGCTCTTCGGAACCGAGCCCGACACCCGGTCGATGCAGATCTCGGTGGTGTCGTTCGGCTACAAGCACGGCATCCCGCTCGACATCGACCTGCTCTTCGACTGCCGGTTCCTGCCCAACCCCTACTGGGTCGAGACGCTGCGGTCCCAGAGCGGCCGCGACGACCCGGTCCGCGAATACGTGCTCGGCCAGCCCGAGACGGCCGGATTTCTCGACAAGGTGGTCGAGCTCTTCCTCTCCCTCGAGCCAGCCTTCGCCCGGGAGGGCAAGTCGTACCTGACCATCGCGTTCGGTTGCACCGGCGGTCGCCACCGCTCGGTGGTGCTGGCAGAGGCCATGCAGGCCCGGCTGGCCGACGGCGACGTCGAGGCGACCGTGTTCCACCGGGACATCGACCGTGAGTGAGCGGGGCAGCGGGCCCAAGGTGGTCGCGATCGGCGGTGGCCACGGCACCGCGGTGACGCTGCGGGCGGCGACCCGCTATACCGACGCCATCACCGCCATCGTGTCGGTGGCGGACGACGGCGGCTCGAGCGGGCGGCTCCGCGAGCTGCTCGACGTCGTGGCGCTGGGTGACATGCGCAAGTGCCTGGTGGCCCTGGCCGATGAGCACGAGCCGCTCGCGATCGCCTTCGAACGGCGCTTCGAGGAGGGCGAGCTGGCCGGCCACGCGCTCGGGAACCTGGTGCTGGCCGGCCTGGTCGGCGCGACTGGCGACCTCGTGTCGGCGATCGACGAGGCGGCCCGGCTGCTCGGGGCGCGGGGCCGGGTGCTGCCGGCCACCACCGAGCCGGTGGTGCTCAAGGCCGACGCCTCCGGCGGCGAGGTCGAGGGGCAGGTGGCGGTGTCGCGGACCGGCCGGATCCGGTCGGTCTCGCTCGTCCCGGGCGACGCTGGCCCGCCCGGCTGCGCGGCCGAGGCGGTGGCCGCCGCCGACCAGGTGGTCATCGGGCCGGGGTCGCTCTACACGAGCGTGCTGGCCGCCGCGGCGGTCCCCGAACTGGCCCGCGCCATCGCCGAGACGTCCGCCCAGCGGGTCTTCGTGTGCAACCTGCGTCCCCAGATCCCCGAGACCCAGGGCTATGACGTGGGCCAACACCTCTCGGCGCTGGCCGCCCACGGGGTCCCGGTCGACCGGGTGCTGTGCGATACCTCGGCCGGCATGGCTCTGGGGACGGTGGAGCTGCCGGTGACCGACACCGGGCTCACCGATCCCGCCGGGCGGGTCCACGACCCTGGCAGACTGGCGGAGGCGCTTTCCGGTCTGCTCGGATGAGCGCCGGTGCGAGGGAGACCGGCGTGGTGCGAGAGGCCCCCACGGCTATGGACGCACCAGGTGACCGGGGATAGGCGGGTGCCATGACGGTCCGGGTCGGGATCAACGGGTTCGGCCGCATCGGCCGCAATTTTCTCCGCGCGGTCATCCGCCGGGACGCCGACGTCGAGTTGGTGGCGGTGAACGACCTCACCTCACCCGAGATCCACGCCCAGCTGCTCCGCTATGACTCGACCCACGGGCCTCTCGGCATCCCGGTATCGGTCGACGGCGGCGCCCTCGTGGTCGGCGAGCGCCGCTTCCAGGTCCTGTGCGAGCGGAACCCGGCCGACCTGCCCTGGGAAGCCCTGGGCGCCGAGATCGTGATCGAGTCCACCGGCATCTTCACCTCGCGGGCGGAGGCCAGCGCCCACCTGAAGGCCGGGGCCGAGCGGGTCGTCATCTCAGCGCCGTCGAACGACGCCGACGCCACCTTCATCATCGGGGTGAACGACTCGGCCTACGACCCGGACCTGCACCAGGTGGTCTCCAACGCCTCCTGTACGACCAACTGCTTCGTGCCGATGGTGAAGGTGGTGGAGGACGCGTTCGGGGTGACGGGCGGCCTCATGACCACCGTGCACGCCTACACCAACGACCAGAACATCCTCGATCTGCCCCACGCCGATCCCCGCCGAGCCCGCGCCGCGGCCATCAACATCGTGCCGGCGGGCACCGGGGCGGCCCGCTCCACCCGCCTGGTCCTCCCCCAGATGGACGGCAAGCTCGACGGCTCGGCCCTGCGGGTCCCGGTGCCGTGCGGATCCATCACCGACTTCACGGCGGTCGTCCCGGTGGCCGCCGACGTGGCCCAGATCAACGAGGCCTTCATGGCCGCGTCACGCTCGGGCCCGCTGGCCGGCGTGCTCGACTACACCGACGACCCGATCGTTTCCTCCGACATTCTGGGCAACCCGGCGTCGTGCATCTTCGACGAGAGCCTCACCTTCGCCCTGGCGCTCGGGGACGGCCAGACCCTCCTCAAGGTCCACGGTTGGTACGACAACGAGTGGGGGTACTCCAATCGCCTGGTCGATCTCGTCCAGGTCCTGAGCAAGGCCCGATGAGCATCCGCCCGCACACGCGTCGGTGGTGCGGGCGGTGAGCCGCCGTTCGTCGGGCGGGCTGCTGGCCGGGCTGCCGCTCCTCGAGGACCTGCCGGAGCTGTCGGGGAAGCGGGTCCTCGTGCGGACCGACTACAACGTCCCGCTGGAGGGGCCCGACGAGGCGCGACGGGTGGCCGACGACTTCCGCATCCGAGCCAGCCTGCCGACTCTCGAGTGGCTGCAGGAGCACGGGGCCCGGGTGACCGCCTGCTCGCACCTGGGGCGGCCCGACGGCGAGGTCGACGAGCGATGGTCCATGGCCCCGGTCGCGGCGCGGCTGGCCGAGCTGTGCCCCGGGGTCGAGCTCCTCGACAACCTGCGCTTGGACCCGGGCGAGAAGTCCAACGAGTCTGCCTTCGTCGACCGGCTGGTGGACGGGTTCGACGCTTACGTGAACGAGGCCTTCGGCGTGGCCCACCGGGCTCACGCGTCGGTGGTCGGGCCGCCGACCCGGCTGCCCAGCGCGGCAGGACGGCTGCTGGCCCTGGAGGTGACCGTCCTCGACCACCTGCTCGGCGCGCCGGCCCGTCCCTTCGTGGTCGTGCTGGGCGGGGCCAAGGTGGCCGACAAGCTCGGCGTCCTGAGGGCGCTGGCCAAGAAGGCCGACACCGTCGCGGTCGGCGGCGCGATGGCCTTCACCTTCCTCACCGCCATGGGCCGCGACGTCGGTGCGTCGATCGTCGACCCCGACCGCGTGGAGGAGTGCCGCAAGTTGCTCCACTCCAAGAGGAGCCATTTCCTCCTCCCCACCGACGTGGTCGCGCTGGAGCCCGGGGGGCGAGGGCTCGGCGAGCCGGCCCTCACCGACAACCTGGCTGACACCAAGGTCCTGGGTGCCCACATCCCCGACGGCTGGAAGGGCTTCGACATCGGACCCGAAACCGCCGCCGCGTTCGCCTCGGCCATCGCCGCCGCCAAGACCGTGTTTTGGAACGGGCCGGTCGGCGCGTTCGAGGACGACCGGTTCGCCCAGGGGACCCACACGGTGGCGCGGGCCATCGCCGAGTGCGCCGGCAAGACGGTCGTGGGCGGGGGAGACAGCGTCAGCGCCATCGACCACCTGGGCCTGGCCGACCGCATCAGCTTCGTCTCGACCGGCGGCGGTGCGTCGCTGTCGCTGCTCGAGCACGGGGACCTGCCGGCGCTCGCCGCGTTGCGCGGCGCGTCGAACGCCCCGTCCGGCCGAGCCTGAGGACACTCGTGAGCGAGGCGGAGACCCCGAGCCCCTCGACGCGGCCGGCCCGCCGTGGCCGCCGCCGCCCCCTGGTCAGCGCCAACTGGAAGATGCACCACGACCACATCGTGGCCCTGCACACCGTGCGCGATCTCGGGCTGCGGCTCAAGCCCGAGGACACCTCGACGGTCGAGGTGTCGGTCCATCCCCCCTTCACCGACCTGCGCACGGTCCAGGTGTTGGTGGAAGGGGAGGGCCTCCCACTGGCGCTCGGGGCCCAGCACTGCCACCCCGACGACGAGGGCGCCTTCACCGGCGAGGTCTCGGCCCCGATGCTGGCCCGCCTCGGGGTCCGCTACGTCATCGTCGGCCACTCGGAGCGGCGCCGGCTCTTCTCGATGACCGACGAGCAGGTCGCGACGACGATGCGGGCCGTGTTGCGGCACTCGATGATCCCGATCCTGTGCGTGGGGGAGAGCACCGAGGAGCGCGAGTCCGGAACCACCGAGAAGCGGCTGGCCGCCCAGCTGGAGAGCGCGCTCGAGGTGCTGGGGCCCGAACAGATGGCCACCCTCGTCATCGCCTATGAGCCCATCTGGGCGATCGGGAGCGGAACCCCGGCGACCCCTGTCGACGCGGCCGACGCGGCCGCCTTCATCCGCTCGACGGTGTCGGCGGCTGGGGGCGCGGCGGCCGGGGCCGGGGTCCGGGTCCAGTACGGGGGGTCGGTCAGCGCCGAGAACGCCGGCCAATTCCTCGCCGAGCCGGACCTCGACGGGCTCCTGGTCGGGGGGGCGAGCCTCCAAGCCACCGGGTTTGCCGAGGTCATCCGGGCGGTGGGTGCCTGCTACCGTTCTCCTGCCAGCAAAGCGTGACCGCCGCGACGCGGTCGCGGCCTGCCCCAAGGAGCGAGCGGTGCTGACCACGGTCTACGTCGTCGTCGAGATCATCTCAGCGCTGGCCCTCGTCTTCCTGATCCTGATGCACAGCGGCAAGGGCGGGGGTCTCTCCGACATGTTCGGGGGCAGCGTGGGGGCGGCCGCGTCGGGCTCGACGGTGGTCGAGCGGAACCTCGACCGGATCACCGTGACCGTCGCCATCATCTTCGCCCTGAACTCGCTCACCTTGGATCTCCGGTTGCAGTGAGCCACCGGGGACGCCGCCGGCCGCGGTGGCGTTCGGTGGCGCTCGGGTTGGTGCTGGCCGGCTTGGCCAGCACGCTGACCGCGTGCGGCAACCGTCCCGCGGCCACGCCGCCCCCGGTCACCTACCTGCCCGGCGCCGGGGGGACCGTGACGGTCGGGATCGACCAGAAGCCGACCGGCTGCAACCCCAGCACCGCCACCGGCGACACCTTCGCCAACCGGCTGGTGCTGAGCACCGTCCTGCCGAGCGCCTTTGCGGTTGACGGGCAGGGTCAGTCCCAGTACGACCAGGCCCTCATCGAGCAGGCCGAGACGGTCTCGACCAACCCCCAGACGGTCGTCTACACCCTCAACCCGAAGGCGGTGTGGTCGGACGGCACCCCGATCACGGCGGCCGACTTCGTCTACGCGTGGGAGCGCCAGCGACTCGTCCCGGTCAACGCGACCGGTGAGGACGCGGACGTGGCCAGCACCGCCGGCTACGACGACATCCAGACCGTCGTGCCTTCGGACGGCGGCCACACCGTGACCGTGGTGTTCTCCACCCCCTACGCCGACTGGCAGGGGCTGTTCTCGGACCTGGTCCCGGCCCACGTGCTCGAGCACGCCGGCTGGAGCCCCGGCTGCACGACCGTCGACCCGCGCGTCGACCTGTCCGGCGGCCCCTACGAGATCCTCGCGGCCAGCCGGCGGGTGGTCACCCTGGTGCGCAACCCGCGCTGGTGGGGCCAGAAGCCCAGGGTGGCCCGGCTGGTGATCCGGGTCGCCGACGGCCCCCGCCAGCTGGCCCAGTGGCTGGCCACCGGCGTCATCGACGTCGCCGCCCCGACGTACTTCGATCCCGGGTTCCTCGAGTCGGTGAGCGCCGGGCGCTACCTGAAGAGCGCCGTCGACATCTCCAACAGCTTCCTCCAGCTCGAATTCTCAGCCCTCGGCCCCCTGACCTCGGACCAGTTCCTCCGAGATGGAATCGCCTACGCGATCGACCGCCGGGAGCTCGCCGACAAGGTGGCTGCCTGGGCCGACGTCGCCATCGCGCCGGCCTCGAGCCACCTCTACTCCCAGTCCCAGGCCGACTACCCGAACAACCCGGCGCCGGTGCCGGCCAACTCGACCACCACCACCACGACCACGACCACACCGCCGCCCCCGATCACGGCCCTGAACTTCCCGACCGGTGCCGACCCGGTGCAGTCGGCCGAGGCCCTGCTCGCGGCCGGCTATGTACGAACTGACGCCGGGACCTGGGAGGACACCGGGGGGCACCCTCTCACCGTTCGACTGGCCGTGGACGCTGGCGACGGCTGGGCGGAGCAGGCCGCCCTCGCGCTCGTCGAGCAGCTGAAGGGCCAGGGGATCGCGGTCGAGGTCACCGCGCACGCCGACCTGACCTCGACCGGGGAGGCGCTGGCCGGCGGCCAGGCCGACATGGCCCTGCTTTCGCTCCCCACCAGCCCCTACACCTCCCGGTCGGGGGCGTGGTACACGCCGACCCTCGACCTGCCCGGTGGGACCGGCGCCCAGGATTGGAGCGGGTACGGGTCGCCCAAGGTCGCCTCCCTCTTTGCCCGGGCGGCCGAAGAGCTCGATCCGGTGACCGCGCAACCGCTCTACGCCCAGATCGACCGACAGCTGTGGTCCGAGATGGTGGCCCTCCCACTCTTCGCCGAGCCCACGGCACTCGCCTGGTCGGACTTCGTGACCGGGATCGCCCCCGGGAGCTACATGCCGGGCCTGTTCTCTACGGTGCTGGACTGGGCTCGTCTGGTTGAAGAGCCCTCCAAGTTCACCGGCACCCCTCAGGTGCCCACCACGGTGCCGCGCGGCGCCCCTCGGGGTCGTGAATTGCCGCTGAACTAGCATTGTCGGACATCTTGGCGGCGCTCGCGCGCCGTGCGAGCACGTCGGAGTGGCGGAATAGGCAGACGCGCCAGCTTGAGGGGCTGGTGCCCGCAAGGGCGTGGGGGTTCAAGTCCCCCCTCCGACACGATCAAAACCCGACTCCTTCAGTCCAACTTCCTGGTAGAGGACGTGCACTGCCGGTGCTCCGTGCACTTTCACGTCGAGGTAATCCGGTAACACCGTCACCTCCTCGAGAAACTCGTCGATAAGCACGCGTCGCTCGACCTCTGTCGCCACCTTCCACGTCGTGTCGACGTCAAGGGTTGCGAGCATCTTGGCCACCGCATCGAAGTGCTGGGCGACATCGTCGGAGCGCGCGATGGTGACAGCCGCATCGTCGGCCTCACGCTGTGCCTCCCGGATGGCGACGGACAGGCGCCCTTCCTCCTCGGCGAACAGATCGGCTCCGATCTTGTCGTCGTAGTAGAGGCGCAGCAGCTTTCGACGTT
Organism: Acidimicrobiales bacterium; assembly: GCA_050743525.1. Taxonomy (GTDB): domain Bacteria; phylum Actinomycetota; class Acidimicrobiia; order Acidimicrobiales; family RAAP-2; genus Palsa-461. The sequence goes on along the minus strand of JBOGFV010000288.1, from coordinate 747 downwards.
GGGCTTCCAGGTCCTGGACACCATGACGGGATCGGCGAGTCCGGGGCCCTCCGCCGGCCTTGAGGGCCGGCGTTCGGGCCAGCTCGAGCTCCCGGCGGATGGCGGCCTGCAGCTCGATGTCGTCCCCGATGAGACGTAGCCCCAAGACGGCGGCCCGGTGCAGCCCGATGTTCGTCCGGCGGGGTTGCACACAGCCCTGACCCCGGTGCTTGCAGCGGTAGAGCTTGCGGCCTTCGCCGTTCTGGTCGATGGCCATGAGTCGCTGACAGAGGCCACAGCGGACTTTGCCCGAGAGGAGATCGGTTCCCCGAGATCGCCCTTTGATGCGGCCCGATGGGCGGCGGCGAACACTTCCGGGGTGACGATCGGCTCGTGGTGGCCGGGGAACCACTCGCCGTTCATCTGGACCTCTCCGAGGTAGATGCGAGATCCGAGAATGCTCAGCACGGTCGAGTACTTGACCCGGGTGTCGTCGGCGATGGCCCCCTGGCTCTTCCCTTCAGCCCGGAGGGTGAAGATGCGCCGGACGACGGGCGCCATGTCGTTGGCGACAAGCTCGCCGTCCACGAGGTCGTACCCCGTCTTGGGGCGATTGATCCACTTGCCCTGACGCACGGCCTGCTGCATGCCCATGCGCACGTTCTCGGCCAGCTCCTCCCGGTAGAACTGCGCGAAAGAGCCGAGGATGTTGTAGAACATCCGGCCCGTCGCCGACGAGAGGTCGATCTTCTCGGTGAACGAATGCAG
>JBOGFV010000287.1:0-4460 GCA_050743525.1 Acidimicrobiales bacterium | reverse complement strand
GAGTGGATGAGCCACCAGGTGCTCAAGGCCCTGCAGTCCAACCCCAAGGTGTGGGCCAAGACCGTGCTCGTCATCACCTACGACGAGAACGGCGGCTTCTTCGACCATGTGGTCCCCCCGACCCCGCCGGCCGGCACCGCCGGGGAGTTCCTCACCGCCTCACCGCTGCCGAGCGACGCCGGCGGGGTCGGCGGCCCGATCGGACTCGGCTACCGAGTCCCCACGCTGGTCGCCTCCCCGTTCTCGGCGGGCGGCTGGGTCGACTCGACGCCGCTGGACCACACGTCGGCACTGCGGTTGCTGGAGGAACGGTTCGATGTGAAGGCCCCTAACCTGACCGCATGGCGGCGCAAGGCGGTTGGCGACCTCACCTCGACGCTCGGGTTCTCCTCGCCCAACGACACGCGGCCGGCCCTGCCGGCCACTCCGCTCGACCTGCCGGCCGGGTGCCCGACGCCGACCAACCTCGGTCCGTTCCTGAGCCCGCCGGAGCCCATGAACATCCCGGTGCATCAGGTCATGCCTCGTCAGGAGCGCGGCAAGGCGAAGCGCCGCCGCTGACCGTCGCGGGCCGCTCGTGAACGGCCCGGCGGTCCTGCTCGAAGGCCTCTCCCGCATCGGCGAGATGCTGCACGGAGCCGTCGAGGGGCTGAGCGACGAGCAGCTCTTGCACGGGCCGGACGACCGGTCCAACCCGATCGTCTGGTTGGCCTGGCACCTGACCCGGATCCAGGACGATCACGTGGCCGGAGTCGCCGGCACCGAGCAGGTCTGGATATCCGAGGGCTGGGCGGAGCGATTCGACCTCCCGCTTCCGGTGTCCGACCACGGCTACGGGCACACACCCGAGGAGGTCGCCTCGGTGCGGGCCGGCGCCGAGTCGTTGCTCGGTTACTACGACGCGGTGGAGAAGGCCACGGTCGCCTACATGAAGGGGCTGACCGACGACGACCTCGACCGGGTGGTCGACACCCGCTGGAACCCTCCCGTCACCCTCGGCGTCCGGCTGGTCAGCGTCCTCAACGACGACACCGCGCACGCCGCCCAGGCCGCGTACCTTCGCGGCCTGATCGACCGTCGTTAACGTTCCCTCAATCAGCACTTCTGCAACTCCCGAGGTGCTGGACCGGCTGATCGTGCGGCTAGGCCGGAGTGAGGACGACCACCACCGGGCGGTGTTCTTCGGGCGCTGCTCGTTGGTCGAGCACCTCGCCCATGGCCGATCGACCGGCGACGCCGGCGGGCTCCGGCGTGCCGTGGAGGCCCTCGAGCGGGTGTTCGGGTAGGGGATCAGACGTCGTCGGCCGACGGCTCACCGCGGTCGCACAGCCGGCATTCGAGGGGGGTGCCGATCCGCGACCGCCGCCCGGCCTCGTCGGTCACCCAGGGCCGGGGCTGGAAGGGCGGTCGGTGCCGGACATGTTGGCGGTGCCCGCAGGCCAGGTCGGCGATCCAGTCGCCGTCGTCGTCAAGCTCGAATCGGACGATCGCTTGGCGCACCGGGAGTCACGGTACCGGGGTCGGACCGTGCCGCATCACGGTCGTGACGGTCCCGGCCCTCGACGACTACCTCGACACCATCCGGACGTTGGGGGCCTACGAGAAGCTGACCGGCCACGACGTCACGGTGTGGACCGACCCCGTCGACGACCTCGGCGTGCTCGCCGGCCGCGACGGCCGACGCCGAGGCCCTGGTCGTGATCTGGGAACGCACCCGGATCGGCGCCAATCTGCTCGAGCGGCTGCCGCGGCTCGCGCTGATCAGCCAGCGCCGCGCCTATCCGCACATCGACGTCGACGCGTTGCACCCAGCCAGCCCGCGCCATGTCGGTCTCGCTGGCCGGCTCGGACTCTTCGGGGCGGGCACCACCGCGTCGGACGCCCTCCCCTGTTGGACCGGGGGCGCGTCGCTCCTGCGCTCAGGATGTCAGTGGCCGAGCAGCCGGTCCACCCGCGCGGCGAGGCGCGACGGCCGGCCCGTCCGGCGCTCGGACCGGTCGGCGATGCCGGTCGCCCACAGCGCTCCGTTGATCCCGAGCCACCGGAACGGCTCGGGCTCCCACGGCGGCGAGCGGTGCCCGACCCACGGAAGGCGCACGAGGTCGCTGTCCCGCCCGAGGATCAGGTCGGCGATGGTGCGGCCGGCGAGGTTCGTGGTCGACACGCCGTCGCCCACATAGCCGCCGGCCCAAGCGAGGCCGGTATCGCGGTCACGTCCGACCGACGAGCACCAGTCGCGGGGCACGCCCAACGGCCCGCCCCAGGTGTGGGTGATCTCGACCTCCGAGAGGGAGGGGAACAGGTCGACCAGGGTCAAACGCAGTGCGTCGTGGACGCGCGGGACACGGTCGAACGACGGCCGGACGGCCGAGCCGAAGTGGTACGGAGCGCCCCGCCCGCCGAAGGCGAGCCGCCCGTCGGCGGTGCGCTGGCCATAGATGATGAGGTGCCGGTGGTCGGCGAAGGTCTCCCGGTCGGCGAGGCCGGCGGTCGCCCAGAACGCCTCTGGGAGCGGGGCCGTCGCGATCATCAACGAGTAGATCGGGACGAGCGCGCGCTTGCGTCCTGGGAGCGTCGACGTCCAGCCCTCGGTGGCGCTGACGACGGTGTCGGCCCGCACCGTCCCGTGGGCTGTCCGCACCGACGGTCGGCTCGACCCGGACCGGGCCTCGATCGACCGGACGCGGGTCCCTTCGTAGATGGTGGCGCCACGACGCTCGACCGCATCGGCGAGGCCCCGGGCCAGCCGCGCCGGGTCCAGCGCCGCGCAGTGGGGGGTGTACGTCGCGCCGAGGACGCCGTCGGCCCCGAGACGAGCGGTCGCCTCCTCGGCGCCGAGCCAGCGCAGGTCGTCCTCGCCGAGCCCGAGCGCCCGAGCCTCGGCGATGTCCTGGTGGGCCTGGCCGACCTGGGCTTGGTTGCGGGCTGCGACCACCGTGCCGCCCTTGGCCATCCGGCAGTCAATGCCGTCGACCACGGTGGCTGTGGCGACCTCGTCAACGGTGGTCTGCATCGCCCGGCGCATCGCCCGCGCCGCGTCCTCGCCGTGCTGGCGCGCGATGCGAGCGTCGGATGTGGCGAAGAGCGCTGAGCACCAGCCGCCGTTGCGTCCCGACGCACCGAACCCGGCCACCTCCGCCTCGAGGACAGCGACGCGCATCGAGGGGTCGGCCTCCAGGATCGATCGGGCGGTCCAGAGGCCGGTGAACCCGGCCCCGACGATCGCCACGTCGACGTCGAGGTCACCCCCGAGCGCCGGTCGGGGCGAGATCGGCCCGTCGAGCCCGTCCCACCACAGCGAGAGTGCCCGCCAGCGCGCTTCGTCGCGCCATTCCGCCGCCATCTCGTCGCCCTGGCTGTCGGGTGCTTACATCCTCCGCCAGGCCTCGGTGAGCACCGTGCGGAGCGTCTCGACCATGAAGTCGATCTCCTCCTGGCCGCAGATGAGTGGCGGCGACAGCTGGACCACCGGGTCGCCCCGGTCGTCAGCCCGGCAGATCAGACCGGCCTCGAACAGGGCGCCCGAGAGGTAGCCCCGCAGCAGCCGCTCGCTCTCGTCGTCCTCGAAGGACTCCCGGGTCGCCTTGTCCTTCACGAGCTCGATCCCGTAGAAGAAGCCCGCCCCGCGCACTTCGCCGACGATCGGGAGCTCGAGCAGGGTCTCGAGGCCGGACCGGAAGGCCCCCTCGGTGGCCCGGACATGCCCGAGGATGTCGTCGTGCTCGAAGACGTCGAGGTTGGCCATCGACACGGCGCAGCTGACCGGGTGGCCGCCGAACGTGAAGCCGTGGGTGAAGCTCCGGTCGCCGCCGAGGAACGGCTCGACGAGGCGGTCGGTGGCGATCATGGCCCCGAGCGGCGCGTACCCACTCGTCAATCCCTTGGCCACGGTGATGATGTCCGGCATGTAGTCGTAGCGGTGGGCACCGAACCACTCGCCGAGTCGGCCGAAGGCGCAGATCACCTCGTCGGACACGAGGAGCACGCCGTGGCGGTCGCAGATCTCGCGGACGGCCTGGAAGTAGCCGGGCGGGGGTGGGAAGCAGCCGCCCGAGTTCTGCACCGGCTCGAGGAACACCGCAGCCACGGTGCTCGGACCCTCCATGATGATGCGGCGCTCGATGTCGGCCGCCGCCCATTGGCCGAACGCTTCGAGGTCGTCGCCGTGCTCCGGCGCCCGGTAGAAGTTGGTGTTGGCCACCCGGACCGAGCCCGGCACCAGCGGCTCGTACGGCTCCTTGATCGACGGTAGGCCGGTGATCGACAGAGCGCCCATGGTCGTGCCGTGATAGGCGAACTGGCGCGACAGCACCTTGTAGCGCCCGGGTTGGCCGGTCGCCCGGAAGAACTGGCGGGCGATCTTCCACGCCGTCTCGACCGCCTCGCCCCCGCCCGTGGTGAAGAACACCCGGTTGAGCGGCCCCGGGGCCAGCGACGCCAGCCGTTCGGCCAGCTCGATG
>JBOGFV010000286.1:0-11585 GCA_050743525.1 Acidimicrobiales bacterium | reverse complement strand
GCACCGCTCGGGCCTCGGCGGCATCGATGACCACCGCGTCGCCCGGGTCCCGGTCCAGGAGGAAGGTGACGAGGCACCCGTCGCATGCGTCGGTGTGCTGGAGGGTGCATTCGTCGCAATCGATGGTGATCGTGGGTCCCGCCATGTCTGTCCGCCTCCCTGGCTCCGTCGCGCTTTCTTTGTGGCACCAGGATGACGAACGGGTGTGACACCGCCCACTCAGGTTCCCCCCACGAACGAGAGCCGGACCTGTCGGCGCGGGTTGTCGCCGTTGGTGTCGACGAGCACCACCGATTGCCAGGTGCCAAGCAGGACCTCGCCGTCGGCCACCGGGAGCACGACCGATGGGCTCACGATCGCGGGGAGCAGGTGGTCGGCGCCATGACCCTTCGAGCCGTGGCGGTGGGCGTAGCGGTCGTCGCGAGGGAGCAGGCGCTCGAGGAGGTCGTCGAGATCCCTCTCGGAGCCCGAGCCGAGCTCGATGAGGGCGAGGCCGGCCGTCGCGTGGGGCACGAAGACGTGGCAGAGGCCGTCTCCCCTCGATACGCAGAAGCGACGCACCGCATCGGTGAGGTCGGTGACCCGGCGCGCCCCCGTCTCGACGCTGAGGACCTCGCTCTCCATCGCTTACGGGCTCGCCGGTGGGCCGAGCGCGGCGACCGCCGCGGTGATCTGGGCCACCGACCACGCCACCCCCTCGGTGGCGATCCGGCGGCCCGGTCCGTCCACCACGACGAAGAACGGCCCCGAGTGGATCTGGTAGTCGCTCCAGGCCCGGTCGGACAGCAGGGTCCCGTCGCCGCCGAGCGCGGCGACCTGAAGTGGTGACTCCGATGTCTCCTTCGCCACGGCGACGACGGCCGGTCGAGTCTTCACGCCTGGCAGCACGCCCGTGCGGGCGAGATCCCACAGCTCGTGACAGCCGTCGCAGGAAGACGAGAGAAAAAGGAGCACCGTCCAACCCGTCTCGAGGCCGAGCACGATCGACGCTCCGGTCGGCCCGACTCCGGAGAGCGGGTGCACGGACCGCTTGGTCGCGCCGAGGAACCGCGGGACCTCGACGAGGTCCTTCAGGTCCGGCCGCTGCGGGCCCAAGATCACCGGGTCGAGGGACCCGCCGGCTCGATCGAGTCGGGGACCTCGGCGCCGTCAATCTCCTCGACGGCTCGGGCATGCCCGCACCAACGACAGGCCACCTCGTGCACCGTCTGCTCGAGCACTTCCTCGTCCTCGACGACGAGGTCGCCTCCGATCGTGAAGTGGTGGAAGGACCGGGTCTTCTTGGTGCTGGTGACGTCGAACCGGGTCAGGTTGCCGCACGCCGAGCACCGGTAGCGGGTGGTCACGACCCCACGGTACCGGGGCCCCGGGAGGATCGTGAGATCACCTCCCACTCCCTATTGCAGCAGCGCCTTGGCGGCCTCGGGAACCTCGCTGGTCAGCGAGAGGCACCGACACACGCCAGGGACGTTGGCTCGCGCTGGTGCTCGAGCGTCAAGGCACCATGCCGATCACGACGGGTGGCCCATGACACCGCGCCGAGTCGGTGATCGAGCTCCGCCTTCGCAGAGACAGACTCCCGCCGGCTGCCGAGATCGATGATCCCAAGCGCCGGGTGAGGGCTACGTCGCGGGCTTCGGGGCCGTCAGCTTCGTTCCTCCGAACCGAGCTCGATACAGCTGACGGCGGTCCATCAGAAGCGACGCAGCAGCTCGGCCTTCTTGGCGGCGTACTCCTCGTCGGAGAGGATGCCCTGGCGGTGCAGCCGGTCAAGCGCGACCAGCTGGTCCGGCACCCCCAACGGCCTCCCCCCGACGGTCGGGACCCCGGAGGGAGGGGTCGGGTCGCGCCGGTCGTTGCGGCGGTAGTCGTCCCGGTCGCGCTCGGGACCCGGTCCTCGGAAGCCCTGCCATCCGGCGTCCATCCGGCTGAGCTGACGATTGATGACTCTTTGGAGGGCCCGAGGCCTTCGCACGTCGTCGACTGCAAGTCCCCCCTCCTCTCCCTCCACCTCGAGCACGATCCGCCCCGAACCGATGATCCGCTCGAGTGGACGCTGAGTGCAGTGGGTGTCCACCACCCGCTGCAGCCGCAGGTTCACCACCCGGCGTCCGAGAACGCCACTTCGAAAGACGATCCGCCGGTCGGTCACGACGAGGCTGGTCCCGAACCACTGGGCCAGGCGGCCGAGCAGCCAGATCGCGGGCGCCGCGATGATGACCGCGAGCAGCCATGACACCCCTACCGGGGCCTTCGGGAATTCGTGGAACACCACCGCCACGACTGCGATCGACGCGGCGGTCAGGAAGAGGGGGCCCAGGAAGAACACCCAGTGCGGTCGGAGGTCGACCAGGACGTCCTCGTCATCATCGAGCAGGTCGGTTGAGATCGGCACCTCGATCAGCGTACCGAGGGCACCATGGCGCGCCATCCCACCCGAAGCGGGACCAAGTCGGGTGCGCGAGGAGGACGGGACGAGGGACCCGGCTTCGTTAGACCCCGGGGACCATGCGCCATCGACCAGCCTCGCCCCACCGAACCGGCCACCCGCGCTCACAAGCGACGCGACGAGTCGTGCGGACCGCCACGGCGTTGGCGGTCCTGCTCGGCGCCACCTGCATCGGCCTTGCCGCATCACTGGCCCCGGCCGCGCCGGCGTTCGCAGACGGACCGGCCCCTTGCTCGGTCGGGGGGCCGCCCTTCCCATTCGCCGGCTTCTGTGCGACCTTCTCGGGCGCCAACACCTGGTACGGGTCCTACGGCCCCGGCTTTCCGACCGACGAGGGATGGGGATTCTGCGCCGAGGCGCCGGCGAGCGGTGGTGACTATCCGGCCCCCGACTATGACTACGCACCATCGGGGCCGCCGCCGGGAGCGAACACCGGCCAGGCCACCGCGCTCGGCTTCGCGTTCAGCGAGGCCGAGGCGCTCGGGTGGTGGGGCGGATCGGTTGGCCAGTTCACCTCGGACCAGGCGGGGGTGGCCGGGAAACTCCTCTACGACGCGGTGGTGTGGGCAAGCCCGGTGCCGGCCATGGATCCGGGAGTGCTCGCCGCTTACCAGGCCATCGACGGCTGGTACCTCCAGGCTGTTGGGGCGGCGAGCAACCCGAGCTTCACCTCGCAATTGTCGGGGGGCGGCACCTCCTTCACCGGTTCGTCGGACTACGAGATCCATGCCGTCTTCTCGGACAGCGGCAATTCGCTCACCGGGATACCGGTGCAGGTCTCCATTTCGGGCGGCACCCTCGGCACGGCCACCGGACCGACCTCTGAGACGGTAAGCACCGATGCGTCCGGCACGACGGAGGTCCCGATCTTCGCCTCGGCCCCCGGGCCGGTAGGCGTGACGGTGACAGTGGCCGGCGGGCTCGGGCAGACGGGCATGTCCTTCCTGGCTCCGACAGTGAAGGAGCTCGGCGCCCAACAGCTCGCCGCGTTCGGGGCTCCGAGCAACTTCACGACGACCGAGCAGCTCACCGCCCTCCCCACCACCGGCACCGTCTCGGTGGTGAAAGGCGGAGACGACGTCGCGTACTACCCACTCGGTGGGGCCCTCTTCCAGGTGCTGAGCGGGAGCACGGTCGTGGCGACGGTCACCACAGGCACCGACGGCACGTCACCAGATTCGGAGCCGCTTCCCGCGGGCCCCTACACCGTCCATGAGGCGACCGCGCCACCCGGCTACGGCCTGGGCTCGGACCAGACCGTCACGGTGACCGCCGGCACCAACACGGTGGCTCCGTTCACCGGGGCCGACGAGGATCACGTCGTCCCGGCCACGCTGACGATCCGCAAGACCGACAAGGAGACCGGCACTCCACTCGCCGGGGCCGTGTTCACGGTCAGATACGACCCGCTGAACGACGGCGGCTTCCCCCAGCTCGTCGGCTCCTGTACGACCACCGCCACCGGGTCGTGCTCGCCACCGGGCAACGATGGGAGCGCCCCGCTCCTCCCGGGTCGCTACCAGGTCACTGAGTCGAGCCCCCCACCCGGGTACACAGACACTTCCCCGACCCAAGTCGTCGACCTGTTGGCCGGCGAGGGCGCGACGGTGACATTCGGCGATGCCGAGCTGGTGGCGACGGTCTTCCACAAGACGGCCTCGGGGAACATCAACCCGGCCGAGCTCAACCTGGCCGGCGCGGTGTTCGATGTCAAGGAGGGATCCCCGTCGGGGACCGAGGTCGCCAGCTGCTCGAGCGACACCTCGGGCACCTGCGTCACCCAGTCAGTGCTCTTGTCCGGCGGCCGGTACTGCTGGGTCGAGCGCACGGCCCCAGCGGGACTCGCCGGCGGGGCCAGCGGCTGCTTCTCGGCCGACAACGGCCAGGCCAACCAGCCGATCGCCGTTGATGACCAGGGAGAATTCGTCGCCATCGCGGTGAAGAAGGTCGACGCCGCCGCACCATCGGTCGGCCTCCCCGGGGCCGTCTTCGACCTCGTGCGGGTGCCGACCGGCGCCCAGAACTCCAGTGCCGAGACGTTCCCACCGACGAGCAGTACGCTGGTCGCCTCCGCCACCACCGGGCCGGACGGCGTCGGGACGTTCCCACTCCAGCTCCCCGGTTACGAGTACTGCGCAGTCGAGACCCAGGCCCCACCCGACTACCGCGCTGACCCCAATCCGCAGTGCACCCCGGTCCTCGCTGGGTCGATCGCCTCGCCTGCGCCGGTCACGACCCTTACCTTCTCCGACACCGAGGAGACCGTCGACCTGTCGGTGTTCAAGTACAACTCCACCACCCCCGGCACCGCGATCCCGGGGGCGGTCTACGACCTCTACGTAGAGGGCCTTCCACCGCCGAGCGGCGTCCCGGGCACCCGACCCGCCGGCGCCGCCGCCGAGAGCGGCGACACCTGGTTCTCGCGCGGGACGACCGGATCGGACGGACGGCTCTCCTTCCGGGTCCCGGCCGGCTACTCGTGGTGCGTCCTCGAGGTCAGCGCACCCGTCGACTACGTGCTCGATCGGGCCCTGCACTGCTCGGCCGTCCTGACCACCAGCTCATCGAGCGACGCGACCACCATCGCGGTACCCGAGACGGAGGCAACGGTGCATGTCACGGCGTACAAGTACAACTCCGAGCAGCCGAACACGGTGATCGCCGACGCGACCTACGAGCTCCTGGCCCAAGGGGCTGGTCCGCTGGGCCCCTCCCAGACGCCTCCAGCCAACGCGGTGGTGCCGAGCGGTGACACCTACTGGGCCGAGGGCACGACCGACGCCAATGGCGTGCTCGACTTCGCAGTGCCGGCGGGCCACTCCTGGTGCCTCCACGAGCTGGTCGCCCCGGCCGCCTACCAGGCGGACCTGGCGTACCACTGCACCGCGGTCCTCACGACCGACACCACCGCGGCGGCCGCCACCGTCGCCGTCCCCGAGTTGCCGATGTCGGGCAGCCTCGCCTTCACCGGCGTCGACAGCCTCTGGATGGGCGTGGCGGGCGGGGGGCTGACGGCCGTTGGGGCCGGCGCGATGCTCCTCGGGAGGCGGCGCCGATCCGACCGGGCCGCCGGCTAAGCCTCGATCCACTGCATGAGCCTCTCGCAGCGACACGGCCTCCAGTGATGGGTCGCGCGGGGCTGTTGCACAAACAGCCACCAATCGATGTCGGTAGTTGACGACCCTTGTGGTCGCAGCTGACGACGATCCCTTCAGGCTGATAGAACGGTTCGCCCGAAAGCTCCAGCTAGGGCCTGACCTCGTAGTAGAGGTTGGCTGGGTCGTCGAAATCGTGGAGCCGGAACCTACCGAAGCCGGCCTCCCGGCACATCGTCTCGGCCAGCTCGCGGTTGAAGCCAAGTGTGCCCAGACCGGCACCCCCCGGCTCCGACAGCGCCGAGGACATGCACGTGGTCACCGACGTGGAGTACATCAGGGCCAGCATGGGGTTGCCCAGGTTCTCCTCCCACCGGGAGCTTGAGCGGATGTCCTTGATGAGCCACGTCCCCACGTCGGTGATCGCCCGACGGATGGCAACGATGGCCTCGGCCGGGCGGGGCATGTCGTGGATGCAGTCCAAGGTGAGCACCAGGTCGTAGGTGGCTGTCTCGGGCAGATCGGCGGCCTCGGCCAGGTGGAAGTGGGCGTTGTCGAGCCCCGACTCCGCGAGGTTCTGGCGCGCCCGGGAAATGGCGTGACGAGAGGGATCGAATCCCTCCACGCTCGACTTGGGAAAGGCCTCGGCGATGGCTAACGCCGCCACCCCAGCACCACACCCGACGTCGGCCACGCGGCCGCCCTCCTCCAGGCATTCCTTCACTCCCTCGAGCGCTGGAAGGATGGTGCCCACCAGGGCGAGACGCGACCAGGGACCCAGCATGCGCTCAACCCGGTGGGCGGCGGAGGGGCCGAGGTCGTCGTAACTGAGGCCGACCCCTGTGCTGAAGGCCTCGGCAAGGCGGTCGACGACCTCGGGAGTCGTCACCCCGCCGCAGAATGCGCCGGCCGCGAACCACAGGCTGCCCTGCTCGTCGGCCAGCACGGGAACCGCCTCGGCAGGGAGCACGAAGGACTCACCGTCGGCGGAGTCGACAAGACCTCCAGCAGCCTGAGCGCGGAGCCATTCGAGCAGCCAGCGCTCGTTCAGGCTGGTGCGGGCGGCCAGTTGATCGGCCCTGAGGGGTCCTGCGCCCGCCATGGCCTTGTACAGGCCCAGGCGGTCACCGAGGTGCATCATGAGCGAGACGAGCTCTCCCTGTTTGTAGCTCCAGACCTTGAAGGCAAAGCGTCGAATGTCGTCGTCGGACGCGGAAGACGGATCCATGGCCTCTGCCTAGCAAATCGGCCCACCAGGTGGGTGGCCTTCACCGTTGGCGCAAGAGGAGGCGACCAATCACCAAACCCACCGAACACCCGGTCAACCCACGGACTAATGAAGTTCCAGGCTGAGTAGGTCGTTGTTTCGCCCGGTCGCTGAGAACCACTCAAGCGCTGAGGACCCCGCTCGTGGCCACTGGGCGGTGGGTCGTCCGGACCACTCCCCCGGCTGGCTCGGCGGTCACGAGGTAAGCCCCGTAGCTCGGCGTCCCCCCGATAGTCAGCGCGACCGTCTTTGGGTGGTTGCCCAGCACCCCCAACGAGATCAAGGTCGAGCTCGAGCGGCCCCACAGCTGGTAGGTCTCGGAGGCCGGCAGCGCCGGAAGAGTCTGGTTGAGGAGGTACGCGGTCCCCGACGGGAGGACGACGATCTCGGCGCGCGTTGCCCCCGACCCGCTCGGCCCCCGAAGTGCCACGGTCTGGGCGTTCGGATCGGACAGTGCCCGCTGGGCCTGTTGGGCGATGCCCTGCTGCGCTGCGTTCGAGCTCAACGCGCTCACCCGGTTGTTCAGGTGCACCGTCTGGAGGCTGAGCAGGGCAATGGCCACGACCGCGGCGGCAGCGGCGTAGGTCCAGGGACGCCGGACGACCCGACCGATGCCCCGAGCGGCGCGAGACCGGCCGGGGCCGCGATCGGGTGACGGCACTGCCCGCACGCGTCCCGTCCCGTCGATCTTCCCGGCGATCTCGCTCCAAAGGTGAGCCGGGGCCTCGCCACCGGCATTGCCGAGCAGCGCGGCCACCTGGTGGTGCTGGGCGACTTCCTCGGCGCATCGAGGGCACTCGTCCAGATGGCGGCGTACGACCTCAGCCTCGTCGGGCTCCAGCGCGTCGATGGCGTAGGCGCCAAGCAGCTCGATGATGTCGTCGTGGTTCACGATTCCATCCATGGTGACTCCACGCCGCGCTCGGAGAGCAGCGTCCGCAAACGGCGGAGGCCGGAGCGGATCCTGCTCTTGATGGTTCCCTCGGGCTCGCCCAGGAGCGTCGCGACGTCCCGGTACGTGCGGCCGTCGAAGTAGGCGAGTTCGATCGCCTGTCGCTCTCCTTGGGGCAGGGTCTCGACGGCCGTCTTGACCTGCTCCGCGACCGTAAGGTCCCACACATAGTGCTCAAGGTCGTAGCCGGACGAGGCTCGGTCCGACGCGGTCCGCTGCTCTCTCGCCCGCCGGGCCTCCTCGGCGCGGACCAGGTCAACGGCCCGGCTGTGCGCCTTGGTGAGCAGCAGCGTCCGGATCGGCCCCCGTCCGACGTCGAACTGCTCTGGTTGGCGCCACAGGCCCAGGAAGACGTCCTGGGTGACCTCCTCGGCGAGTGTCGCCGATGCGAGCACACGACGAGCCAGTCCATGGACGGCGCCACCGTGCCGGCGGAACACCTCCGCGAGGGCGGCGTCCTGCCATCGGCCGATCGCCGCGACCAGTGCGCCGTCCCCGGCGGTCTCGTAGTCCATGCTCTTCGATTGTTCGGAGCCGGATCCAGCGACGGATGACTCGCCCGCCCGGTCCGGCTCGGCGGAAGCGCAGGCTACCGGCAATCCGGCGTCTGCCCTGGTCACGAGGACCTTTGCGGGGCGAAGTCCCGACTCAGCGCTCGGCGACCGGCTCAGCGGTTTCGCGGTGGCCAGGCGTGGCCGCGGCTCCGTCCTTCAGCCCGTCCTTGAACTCCCGCTGGGCTGACCCGAGCGAACGGGCCAGCTTCGGGATTTGGCTCCCGCCGAACAGCACGACGACCGCCACGATGATGACGATCACGCCGTCGAGGCCGAAGATCTCTCCAAGCATTGTGGTACTCCTCTCTCCGCCATCTCGCGATGGTCGAACTCTTGGGACGAACGGTCAACCGCCCGGCCAGGTCGACTCGACGACCTCGCCCCCGACGACCCGGATCTCGTGGATGGGACCGGCGACCGCCTGCCGGAGCCGCAGCTCGTAGGTCCCGGTGCGGAGGCCGCCGAAGACGGCGGCAAAGGCCGGCTCCGGGCCCGGCCGGGACCGCACCGCCACATGGGCGCCATCCCAGTCGGCCGGGAATCGGCGGATCTCGAGCTCGTGACCGTTCAGGTCGGGCCCGGTGTGGACCACGGCGGCACCGATCTCACCGCCGATGTCCAGCACGATCGGGCCGAAGCTCGGTCCGGTGACCTCGCCTGGGAACGGATGCGGGTGCTCGTGGTGGAGGGCGACCACGGCTACTTGGCGGTGCCGAAGAGCTGGTGGGCGAGCGTCGGGTTGGTGATCATGACCTCGCGCTCTCCCATGAACAAGCTCATCTCCCCGGCCTGGAGATCGGTCACATGCGCGATCAGCGGGTCAGACAACGAAGGGGCGGCCCCAAGGGCAGTGGTCGCGGCGTCGTCAGCGGCCGGCGTCTCTTCGCCCGCCGTCGTCAGGACGTTGGGCAGGCCCGGAATGGCCGAGCCAACCGCGACGGCGGCCGCTCCCATCGATCCGCGAATAAGGAAGGTACGCCGACTGAGGTTGGACATGATGCAGACCTTTCGCTCCCCAGCACGCCCTGACGAGCATGCACTCCTAGTTCGGCGCCGACCGGCAATTGGATTGAGAACTTCGCGAAGTTTTTCAATCCGGAAGGCAGCACCGCACCGAATGAGTCCCAACGACCAGCCAAAGGCGCATCGGCCATGCCGATTCCCCGTGGACCAGAGGTGATGCCATGTCGTCCCACCGTGAAGCACCCGAGATCTCAAAGGACCCCGTCGCCGACAGCACGGACCTGTACGCGTTCGTGAGCCCGGACAACCCGGACACGGTGACGATCATCGCCAACTACGTGCCGCTCGAGAGCCCCGACGGCGGCCCGAACTTCTACGAGTTCGGCGACGACGTGCTCTACGCGATCAACATCGACAACACCGGCGATGGCAAGGCCGACGTCTCCTACCAGTTCCGGTTCACCAGCACCGTGACCGACGCCAAGACCTTCCTGTACAACACGGGCCCGATCACCTCACTCACCTCGTCGAGCTGGAACCGCCGCCAGCACTACGCGGTGACCCGCGTCGCTCATGGGGCCAAGCAGGTTCTCGGCTCCAACTTGGCCTGCCCGCCCTGCAACATCGGCCCGCTCTCGACACCCAGCTACCCGTCGCTGGCCGGCTCGGCCGTCCACTCGCTCCCGGGCGGGCGCCAGGTGTTCGCCGGCCAGCGAGCCGAGGGCTTCTACGTCGACCTCGGGGCCATCTTCGACCTCGGCAACCTGCGACCGTTCGAGCAGGACCACGCCACCTTCGGACTGGCCAACACCGGGCTCGGCGCGATGGCGGCCGGGGTCAACTCGACCGCCGGGGTCAACGTGCACTCGATCGCGATCCAGGTTCCGAAGACCGACCTCGCCAAGGGTGGGGCCAACCCGAGCTCGGCCGGCTCGCCGGCGTCGGTGATCGGGGTGTGGACGACGGCCAGCCGCCAGAAGGCCCGAGTGCTGAACGGCGCGCAGGGCACACAGGTCCGATCGGGTCCGTGGGTGCAGGTGTCTCGGCTTGGCAACCCGCTGGTGAACGAGGTGGTCGTGCCGATGTCGAAGAAGGACTACTGGAACGCCCAACCGCCCTCGGCCGACAAGCAGTTCGCCGCCGCGGTGGCCAACCCTGAGCTCGCCCAGCTGCTCCCGGTCCTGTATCCGGGGGTGTTCCCGAACCTGGCCGCCTACAACAAGGGCGCTCCCAACCGGGCCGACCTGGTCGCCATCTTCATGACCGGCCTGCCGAGCGGCGTCGTGACCGGGTTTCAGAACAGCATGGGCAAGACCCAGGCCGACCTGCTCCGGCTCAACATGGCCATCCCGCCGACGACATCGGGCCCGAGCAACCTCGGCCTGATCGGCAACGACCCGGCCGGCTACCCCAACGGGCGGCGGGTGTTCGACGACGTGGTCACGATCGCCCTGCGGGCGGTGGCCGGCGCGACGCTGCCGCTGGTCGACAAGTCCTTCACTGCCGACGCCGCGGCCGCCGCCGTGACCGACGGGCTGACCACGGGGGCCACCGACACGACGGCCAAGGGGTCGGCGAGCTACCTGTCGAGCTTCCCCTACCTGGACGTCCCTTACGGCGGGTTCGCCGCCGGAGCCGCCTGAGCCGAAGCCGCCGGAGCCGGATCCCAAGTCGCAACCCAACCCGGCCCGGCCCCTCCCCCGAGGCCGGGTCGGGCCGGGTTGGCGCGTCCGGACCCGGGCGACGCCCGGGCCCCGGGGCTAGTGTTCGGCCGGAATGAGGGTTCGCTGCGTTGGGCTGTCGACCACGCAGGCCTCGGGGGATTCCCAGGTGAAGGTCGATCCATCGCAGCGGTCGGCAACGAAGAACAGACGTGGGAACTGAAGTCTCCAAGCTGATCCAGCGCTCGGCCCGTCTCGAGATCGACGACATCGACTTCGACGCGTTCCGGGCTCAACCGCTCGATCCGGACGCGTTGCGATGCCTCCGCTACATGCACGACGTCGAGGGTCACACCATCTGTTATCTCCGAGACATCCTGGTGACCCGGGCCCACCGCGACCCGGACGTCACGGCCTTCCTGGCCTGCTGGAGCTACGAGGAGCACTGGCACGGGGACGCCATCGGGCGGGTCCTCGAGGCCCATGGAGAGGCCGGGCGAAGCCGGCTGGCCAACATGCGCCAGCACCTGCCCCGCAACGACTCGCTCCGCCCCGCCGTCTTCAGCGCCATGTCGGCGGTGACCAAGCACCTTCCGGCCGTCCACATGGCCTGGGGCGCGGTCAACGAGTGGTCGACCCAGACC
>JBOGFV010000285.1:0-4130 GCA_050743525.1 Acidimicrobiales bacterium | reverse complement strand
GCCCAGACCCCGAGCGCGTCGGCCCGGGTCTTGCGATCCGGATAGACGTGCCGGATGATCGAGAGTGTCCCGGGCTCCGACGCCGCCGCCCCCAACCCCATCACGACGCGTCCCGCGATGAGCGTGTCGACGTTCGGGGCCAGTGCCGCGAGCACCGAACCGGCGCAGAACACGGCCACCCCGACGAGCATGATCTTCTTGCGCCCGAGGACGTCACCAAGGCTCCCGGCGGCCAGCATGAACGCCGCGAAGGTGAGCGCGTAGCCGTTGACCACCCACTGCAACGAGGTGACCCCGGCGTGCAGGCCGCTCTGGACGTCGGCCAGCCCCACGCTGACGATCGTGTTGTCGAGGAAGGTCAGGAAGAGGACGACGCAGAGGGTGGCCAGCGCCACGGCCTGGGTCCGGGAGCCGAGGCCGGCGTGGCGGACCTCCATGCCGGGGACGACACCCGAGTCGACCGCCGCGCCCCCGCTCATCTGCCTGCGCTCAGCGGGCGCTCACCGGCGGCGCCGGGGTCGGGCGCTGGCGTCACCGCTCGGAGGCCGCAAGTCGTCGGCAACACGATCGGCTGGGTTCTACCCGTTGCCCCAGGTCGGCACCCACGACCACATCGTGGCCCGGACGCGCAACGGCCCCTGGGATCCAGGGGGGTTGGTCCAGGGGCCGGCTGCGCTGTGTGACTGACGGGATTTACCCGACACGGCTATACCCCCCGATCCTTCGCCCAAACACGTCTCGGGGGCTGGGCCGGCAACCGTTCTCACCCCTCCCCACCAGGGCCGGGACCCAGGTGTGCTCGGCGGCCGAGCGGAGTAGTTTCGGGGGCGACGCGCCACGACAAGGAGGGCACATGGAACTCGACCTGGGGCCTGAGCTCCGTTCGTTCAGCGACGAGATCCGGACGTTCCTGTCCGAGCACCGCATTGAGACGCTGGCCGGCGTGAACGAGCGGATGGGGTTCGCGGGCCAGGCCGACGAGGACTCCGAGGGTCGCGCCGAGGCGTGGCGCCAGTGGGAGGCGGCGCTGGCCGCCGAGCGCCTCATCTGCCCGCAGTGGCCCGAGGAGGTCGGCGGCCGGGGGCTGTCGGGCGTCGAAATGGCCATCCTCAACGATGAGTTCAGCAAGGAGGGCATGCCCCGGGTGGTCAGAGGGATGGGCGAGTCGCTGGTCGGCCCGTCGATCATCGTGCACGGGACCGAGGAGCAGAAGGCCCACTTCCTGCCGCGCATCATCGAGGGGGTGGACCGGTACTGCCAGGGGTTCTCGGAGCCGGACCACGGCTCTGACCTCGGGGGGGTCGACACCCGGGGCGTGGTCGACGGCGACGAGGTCGTCGTCACCGGCCAGAAGGTGTGGACCTCGGGCGCGCACCTGGCCAACACGATGTTCACCCTGTGCCGGACCGATCCGGACGCCCCCAAGCACCGGGGCCTCTCCTACATCCTCGTCCCGATGACACGGGAGAACGGGACGAGCAACGGCATCGAGCTGCAACCGCTCAAGCAGATGTCCGGGGCCAGCGGGTTCTGCCAGGAGTTCATCGAGGGCGCCCGGGCACCGCTGTTCAACGTGATCGGCGGCCTCAACAACGGGTGGCGAGTGGCCATGACCACCCTCGGCAACGAGCGGGGTGGTCGGGCCACCACGATGCACCTGCAATACGAGCGGGAGTTCTGGGACCTGGTCGACACGGTCCGCAAGCAGAACGCCGACGCCGACCCGCTGGTTCGCCAAGACCTTGCTTGGGCTTACACCCATGTCGAGCTGATGAAGTACTCGGGCCTGCGCCTCTTGGCCACACTGGCGGCCAAGAAGGAGCCGGGGCCCGAGGCCAGCGTCAACAAGCTCTTCTGGTCGGAGTACCACAAGCGGTTCGGCAACATCGCCATGAACATCGTCGGGGCCCAGGGAATGATCCGGCCCGACGGCGACGGCTACCGCACCGACCGATGGCAGCAGGCCTTTTTGGGCAGCCGGGCCGGGACGATCTTCTCGGGAACGAGCGAGATCCAGCACAACATCATCGGCGAGCGGGCACTGGGCCTGCCCAAGGAGCCAGTGGTCGGCTAGCCGAGCGCCCATCGCAGCACCCACAACCCGAAGCGACAAGAGCAGAGGAGCATCCGAGTGCCGGAAGAAGAAGCGGTCATCGTTGCAACCGCCCGTAGCGCCATCGGCAGGGCCAACAAGGGTTCGCTGGTCGACTATCGAGCCGACGAGCTGATGGCCACCATCCTGAACGCCCTCATGGACAAGGTGCCCCAGGTCGACAAGGCCGACGTCGTCGACATCATCTGCGGCAATGTCGCCCAGCAGGGTGAGACCGGGTTCTCGATCGCCCGGACCGCCGGGATCCTGGCCGGGTTCCCGCTGACCGTGCCCGGGCTCACGCTCAACCGGTTCTGCTCGTCGAGCCTGCAGTCCATCCGCTCGGCCGGCCACGCCATCAGGGCGGGCGAGGGCGAGATCTACATCGCCGCCGGGGTCGAGAAGAGCTCGCGGCCGCCCGCCCCCGAGGGTGAGGCGCCGGCGCCGCCGCCCCGGGGTCGCGGCATCGGCCCGGGTGGTCTCAACCCGAAGCTGCTCGGCCGCGAGTCCCCCTTCCCCAACGTCTACATCCCGATGGGTCTGACCGCCGAGAACGTGGCCGAGCGCTTCCAGGTCTCGCGCGAGGACCAGGATGCCTTCGCCAAGTTGAGCCAGGACCGGGCCGTGGCGGCCCAGGCGGCCGGGTTCTTCGACCGGGAGATCACCCCGGTGACCAAGGAGGACGGGACCGTCGTCGGCAAGGATGACTGCCCCCGTGCCGGCACGACCCTCGAGCGACTGGCCGAGCTGCAGCCGTCCTTCAAGCCCGAGGGCGGAACGGTCACCGCCGGCAACGCCTGCCCGCTGAACGACGGCGCCGCCGCCGTCCTCGTCATGTCGAAGACGAAGGCCGACCAGCTGGGGCTCAAGCCCTTGGCCCGGATTATCGCCTCGGCCATCAGCGGGAACGACCCCGAGATCATGGGCGTGGCCCCGATCGACGCGGTGCCCAAGGCCCTGAAGCAGGCCAACATGAAGCTCTCCGACGTCGACGTCGTCGAGCTCAACGAGGCCTTCGCAGCCCAGGTGCTCCCGGTGTGCCGCGAGACCGGCATCGACATCGAGACCCAGCTGAACCCGCACGGCGGCGCGATCGCGCTCGGCCACCCGTTCGGCATGACCGGCGCCAGCATCATGACCACGCTGATCAACGACCTCCAGACCATGGACAAGTCGATCGGCGTCGAGACGATGTGCGCGGCGGGCGGCATGGCCATGGCCATGGTCATCGAGCGCTTGAGCTGAGCCGGGCCGCATGAGCGAGGACCTCCGCCTCGAGCGCGACGGCCACGTGGCCGTGGCCACGCTCGACCGGCCCGAAAAGCTCAATGCGCTCTCGGGTGAGCTGTCGCTCGAGCTCCTCGAGTTGGCCAAGGAGATCAACGCCGACGACGATGTCTGGGCCCTGGTCCTGACCGGTGCCGGGCGGGGCTTCTGCTCGGGCGTCGACTTGGGCGGGCGCCGGGCCGGCGAGCGCCCGGAGCCGACCCACGGCGACCGCGTGGACGAGTACGGCTGGGTCGGCCGGCAGGCCATGGCCGTGTCGGGCATCGCCAAGCCAACCATCGCGGCGGTGAACGGGGTGGCGGCCGGGGCCGGGATGAGCCTGGCCCTCGCCTGCGACCTGCGGACCGGCGACAGCCGGACTCGGTTCCGGACCGTCTTCGCGGAGCGCTCGCTCAGCCCCGACTCGGGGATGAGCTACTTCCTCCCCCGCATCCTCGGGTATGCCCGGGCCGCCGACCTGATCTTCACCAGCCGCGACGTTGGCGCTGAGGAGGCATACCGCCTGGGCCTGCTCGACCGACTGGCCGAAGGAGAGGGGGCGCTCGACGCCGCGATGGAGGTCGCGACCCAGATCGCCTCGCTCCCACCCCTGGCCATTCGCTCGGGCAAACGGGTCCTCCAACACAACATCGACGTGGCCCTCGAAGAGGCGCTCCGTTACGAGACAGCCGGCCTCGGCTATGCCCGCAAGGCTCCCAACGACGCCGCCGAGTCGTTCGCGAGCTTCCGCGAGAAGCGCCCGGCCCACTTC
>JBOGFV010000284.1:0-3377 GCA_050743525.1 Acidimicrobiales bacterium | reverse complement strand
GCCTCGATGTACCAGTCGCCGGGCAGCCGCCCGGCCGCCCAGGCGGTGATGCGTTGGCGCTGCTCCCCGGTCGTGCGCTCTTCGGCGCCGCGGCGGCCCCGCCCCCGTCGGACGCCCGGGCCCCACGGGCCCGGGCCGCCCCGGCCCCGTCCTCGCGGCGGTCGCTGGCCCGGCCAGTTCATTGGGTCAAATATCATGATTACAACATTACACACATACTTGAACGCGCCAAACCACCCCCGTTGACCAGCACCTTTGGCTCAAGCAACCAGGAGTCGGCTGGGTCAGGCGTCCTCGTCGGCGCCCGGAGAGTCCCGCATCTTCTCGTCGATCATGTTGACCACGGTCGGGTCGAGCAGCGTGGTCACGTCCCCAAGGTCCCGGTGCTCGGCCACGTCCCGGAGCAAGCGGCGCATGATCTTGCCGCTCCGCGTCTTGGGCAGCTCGGGGGTGAGGAGGATCTGGCGGGGCTTGGCGATCGGCCCGATCACCGTCGCGACGTGGTTCCGGAGGTCGTCGACGAGCGAGGCCCCGGAATCGCCATCCTCCCCCTTCACGGTGACGAAGGCCACGACCGCCTGGCCGGTGGTCGGGTCGGAGGCCCCCACCACCGCCGCCTCGACCACGGCGGGGTGGCCGACGAGGGCGTGCTCGATCTCGGTGGTCGAGATGCGGTGGCCCGACACGTTCATCACGTCGTCGATGCGGCCGAGCAGCCACAGGTCGCCGTCGTCATCGCGCTTGGCCCCGTCCCCGGCGAAGTACACGCCGTCGAACCGCGACCAGTAGGTCTCCTTGTAGCGCTCCGGGTCGCCCCAGATCCCCCGAAGCATTCCCGGCCACGGCTGGGTGAGGATCAGGTAGCCACCCTGGCCATTGCCCACCGTGGCCCCGTCGTTGTCGACCACGTCCGCACTCACCCCGGGGAACGGGGTCATCGCGGCGCCGGGCTTGGCGGCGGTCACGCCGGGCAGCGGCGTGATCATGATCCCGCCGGTCTCGGTCTGCCACCAGGTGTCGACGATCGGGCACCGGTCGCCGCCCACGTGGGTCCGGTACCAGATCCAGGCCTCCGGGTTGATGGGCTCCCCCACCGACCCGAGCACCCGGAGGCTCGACAGATCGTGCTTCTCCAGGTGCTCCTCGCCCCACTTCATGAAGGTGCGGATCGTCGTGGGCGCGGTGTAGAGGATCGAGACCTTGTAGTCCTCGACGATCCGCCACCACCGGTCCCGGCCGCCGGCGTCGGGCGTCCCCTCGTACATCACCGAAGTCGTCCCGTTGGCGAGTGGCCCGTAGACGATGTAGCTGTGGCCGGTCACCCACCCGATGTCGGCGGCCGTCCAGAAGATGTCCTCCTCCGCCCTGACGTCGAAGACCAGCCGGTGGGTGGTCGCCACATGGGTGAGGTAGCCCCCGGTCGTGTG
Source organism: Acidimicrobiales bacterium (assembly GCA_050743525.1). Taxonomy (GTDB): domain Bacteria; phylum Actinomycetota; class Acidimicrobiia; order Acidimicrobiales; family RAAP-2; genus Palsa-461. The sequence continues at coordinate 1,950 of JBOGFV010000284.1, read as the reverse complement.
CAGGATCCCCTTGGGCTTGGCGGTCGTGCCGCTGGTGTACATGATGTAGAGGGGCTGCTCGGCGTCGAAGGACTCCGGTTCATGGGTCCCGCTCTGACGCTCGACGAGCTCGTGCCACCAGATGTCGCGCCCGTCCTGCCATTCCACGCCTTGGCCGGTGCGCCGAATCACGAGCACGGTGTGGACATCCGGGCACTGGGTCAGCGCCTCATCGACGTTGACCTTGAGGCCCGATGCGGCGCCCCGGCGGAACCCGCCGTCGGCCGTGATGACGACCCGAGCGTCGAGGTCGAGGATGCGACCGGCGAGCGCCTCGGCCGAGAACCCGCCGAAGACCACCGAATGGGGAGCGCCCAACCGGGCGCACGCGAGCATCGCCACGACGGCCTCGGGGATCATCGGGACGTAGATGGCGACCCGGTCGCCGGCCTTCACCCCGAGCTCGGTCAGCGCGTTGGCGGCCTTCGAGACCATCTCGAGGAGGTCGGCGTAGGTGACGGTGCGGGTGTCGCCCTCCGGCTCGCCGACCCAGTGGAAGGCGACCCGGTCGCCGTGCCCCGCTTCGACATGGCGGTCGACGCAGTTCACCGATGCGTTCAGCCGGCCGCCGACGAACCACTTGACGAATGGGACGTCCCATTCGAGGACCTGGTCCCAGAGGCGCTCCCACGTCAGCGTCTTGGCCTGCTCGGCCCACCACGCCACGGGGTCGGCGGCCTCGGCGTAGACGCCGGCCCCGGCCACCGCACGGGAGGCGAACTCGTCGGAGGGCGGGAAGCGCCGTTCCTCCCGGAGCAGTGCCGACAGTGCCTCGCCGCTGCCCGATTCGCTCATCAGACCCACCTTCTCGACCGTTCGAATGTCCTGCACACAGTCTGTCGAGCCGCGGGCCCCAGGGCGACCCCGGGACGGCGACCGCCGGTCCCCTCCAGGGGCCCCACCGTTAGGCTGGGGGGATGGCCAACCACGCGGACACCAGCAAGCTCGAGACCGAGGAGTTCGAGACCGAGGAGGAGGGCCCGCGCTGGCGCGGGATCAACCACCTCGCGCTGATCACCAACGACATGGACGCGACGGTGCGCTTCTATCACGGCGTCCTCGGCGCCCGCCTGGTCGCCGATCTGGCCGCACCGGGCCAGTTCCGTCATTACTTCTTCGAGCTGGGACCCGAGAACACCGTCGCCTTCTTCGAATACGCCGAACGCCCGGTGGAGGCCTTCGCCAAGCCGGCCGGGGTGCCCGACCCGCGGGCCATCCAGTTCGACCACGTCTCGTTCAACCTGCCCGACGAGGCCGCCCTCCTGGCGCTGCGGAATCGCCTGAAGGAAGCCGGGAGCGAGATCACCGACGTGGTCGACCACGGCTTCCTGCGCTCGGTGTACTTCACCGACAACAACGGGATCGCCCTGGAGGCGTCCTGCTGGGTCGTCGACCCGACTGGTCGGCCCGCCGACTACGCCGACGAGGGCCTCTTCTCCGACCCCGACCCGGTGTCGGCGGTGGTCGAATTGCGCCGCGACGGGAGGCTCTCGAGCGTGCCCAGGACCCAGCTCTCCTAGACCTCGTCTCATCAGTGCCGGCGGCCGTCGAACCTCGGACCGCCAGTCGCGCCCCAGGCAGGAATCGAACCTGCGACACATGGTTTAGGAAACCACTGCTCTATCCCCTGAGCTACTGGGGCGGGATCGGCCGAACCAGCCTACCGAGGGGCACATTTGGGACCGGTGTCACCCGGAAGGGTGCCTGTCCCGACCGCCAACCCAAGGAGCCACGCTCCCATGAACAAGACGAAGCTGGCCCGTCGAGGTGCGCTGGTGATGATGGCCGGGATCGCGCTGACGCTGTCGATCCCCGCATCGGCGGGTGCGGCCGGGTGGTCGCAGGCCCGCGCCGCCAGAGCGTTCATAGCCGCGGTCACGCCGGAGTTCTCAACCAGGACCCCCTCTCTGG
>JBOGFV010000283.1:0-3835 GCA_050743525.1 Acidimicrobiales bacterium | reverse complement strand
CCTCCGGGCCCGGCGGGTCGACGCCCGCCACCCGGGCCGGCCCGCTCACCGAGACCGTGATCGCAGCCGGCCGACCGGCGTCGGCGTCGGTCGGGTTGGCCGCCACGGCCACCCGGATCCGGCCGGCGGCCAGCCACGGTCCGAACAGCCCGACCGCGCTGAAGCCGGCCAGCAGGGCGCCGAGGGTCTGAACCCACCCCGAGCCGCTGTTGTGAGCGACCGCGAGCCAGGCCGCCAGTGCGAACGCGAGGAACAGGACGGGGCCGACGGCCCGGACCGGGCGGGGCGGCCCGCCCCGCCGACTCATGGACGGGGGGCAGGGAGCGAGGAGAGGACGCCGGAAACCGCGGCGGCTGCGAACCGGCTGTCCCCGTCGGCGAGCAACCGGTGGGCGAGGCTCGGCACCGCCATCGCGGCCACGTCGTCGGGGGCCACGTAGCCGCGGCCCGAGACCAGCGCGTGGGCCTGGGCCGAGCGGACCAACGAGATGGAGGCCCGGGGACTCGCCCCCAGGCGGACGCCGGCCCCTTCCCGGGTGCCCCGCGCGATCGCCACGGCGTAGGCCGCGATGGGTTGCGCCACGACGACCTCGCCGACCGCCCCGATGGCGGCCGCCCACTCGCCGACCGAGCAGACGGCCCGCAGCGCGGCCAAGGCGTCGCGCCCGCCGTCGTGGAGGACCAGGCCCGCCTCGGTGGCGGCGTCGGGGTAGCCGACCGTCGCGCACAGCGCGAAGCGGTCGCGCTGGCTCTCGACCAAAGGGAAGGTGCCGAGCTGGCCGACCGGGTTCTGGGTGGCCAGCACGAGGTGCGGCTGGGGGAGCGGCCAGGTCCGGCCGTCGACGGTCACCTGCTGCTCGTCCATCGACTCGAGGAGCGCCGACTGGGTGCGCGGGGGGGTCCGGTTCAGCTCGTCGAGCAGCACCACGTGGCCGAACACCGGTCCGGGCCGGAAGTCCCACGCGCCGGTGCGCTGGTCGTACACGGTCACCCCGGTCACGTCGCTCGGCAGCAGGTCCGGATGGCCCTGGATCCGCGACAGCTCGGCGCCGAGCGACACGGCCAGGGTCCGGGCCAGCACGGTCTTGCCGACGCCGGGGACGTCCTCGATGAGGAGGTGACCGCCGGACAGGGCCGCGACGACGGCGACCCGGAGCGCCGCCGGCGCGCCCTTCACCACGCTGGTGAGGTTGGCCTCCAGGGCGTGGGACAGGGTGGCGGCGGCCCGAAGGCGCGAGGCGCGCGCCGCATCGGCGTCGGGCGCGGCGCGAGCGGCCTCGGTCGGGGCAGGGGGCGCGAAGCGAGCCACCTCGGTCACGCAACCTCCCTGGTCGTGCGGGTTCCGAGCGGGGCCACGGTGGGGCCGCCGGGTTCCCCATTCTCGCCCAGCGGCACCGCTCGGACGGTGATGGAGGTCGACCGACCGGCGGCGATGGGGTCAGTCCGGGTCCGACCGGATGGGCGACCCGAACCGGATCCGGTTCGGGTCGTGGTCGTGGTGGGACCCCTCCCGCATGCCGTAGTCGTAGTCCTGGGGGCCAGTGACCTCCAACCCGGCCTTGCGCCACTCCTGGGCCAGTGCGTCGGCGTCATCGCAGTGGATGTAGAGGGCACCGGCGGTCGGCCTCGACGCGCCCTGGGCCAGGTGAATCGTCAGGCCCCGATCCCGGTGCGCGAACGCGTTGGACCCGTCGAGTTGCTCGATCGCAAAGCCCATGGCCGCGTAGTGGTTGATCGACCCGGCCAGGTCGGCGACACCGAAGATCGGCTCGAAGCCCTCCACCCGCCAACCACCCCGGGCCCTCTCCTGCTTGTCGCGCTTCTCGACCAGCCAGTCGAGGCACCGGGAGCAGATCGAGATGGCGGGATGGCAGAGGAGGCTGACCGCGTCGTTGGCCGATTCTCCGCAACATGCGCAAGCCGTCGCCACGCTCCGAAGCGTATCGAGGCCGCCCCTCCGGCCACCTCGCCCACCGGCTCGATCGGCGGGCCCCTTGGCGGCCCCGGGCCGTGGCCGATCCTTGGCCCTAGGGCGGAAGGGCCCAGGCATCGACCACCGCCTCGAGCGTCATGAGCACTGCGTCGACTTCGGCGGGATAGATGTTGACGCCATTCGAGATGATCAGGTTGACGGAGCGGTCGGTCAGGTAGACATCAGCGCAGCGTGTGGATCCCAGGTCGTCTATCTCGGACCAAGATCCGAACGCCGCTATCAGGCGGGTCAAGGTGTCTGCGCCGCATTGCTCATTCGTCATGGGGTCAGCGTCGTCAGCCAGCGCGACCACCGCATACGAGTGACGACAGCCCACCAATTCCGGCCATTCGGACCGGAGCTCGATCAGGGCCTATCCGGTGCGAGGGGCGTCGCGGGGGAGCGTGGCGAGCCCTCGTGACACCAGGTCTCGCTGGTCACAGCTCACGAGATCGGCTCCAGCGATACGAGCAGCCACTACGTAGGCGGCGTCGTACACGGAGATGCCATGCTCATCGGCGAGCGTTGCCGCGTTAGCGACGAGTTCGGAGTTGGCTCGCATGAGACCTCCGTCGCCAGCCACTGCTGCGACGCGCTCTCGTAGACGGTGGGCTGCCGACAGATCGCACCATGCGCGCACCGCCACGTTGGTCACCTCGTAGAAGACCAAGTCCAATGAAGCGAGTGGATCGCTGCCTCCGAGTAGTCGGCACGCATCTCCGTAGTTCTCGTCATCACGGTCCTCACTGGCCAGCAGGACGCTGGCGTCGAGGAACCAGAAACTCAAGGCTCGGGCCGATTGGCCTTGACCAACTCCGCGACCCGCCCCCCGTGGCCCTTTACCGGTCCATCAAGGTCGTTGATCTGGGCCATTCGCTCCGCGCGGAGGATCGTTCGGCGGCGCAGGGTCTCTTCCGCCAACTCTCGGAGCAGCCCGCTACGAGTCGTGCCGCGGCGTTCCGCCTCGACGTCGACCGCCCTGAGCAGATCGTCGGGCAACGAGACCATCACCTTGGCCATGGGATCAGTATACCCGGTAATGCCGACGGGCCTGCCCTTGAGGCCGGAGCGACATTGGCGGCGCTGAGACCAAGATAGGTGGGTCATCCGAGGTCGATGACCGGGCCGAACGATGACGGGGGAGCGGTGTTGGAAGCAGGGGCAACTCACCGCTCGCTCGGTTCAACGAACGTCCGACCAGGTACACATTGACGGCCTTACGAAAGCCATTGGCTGGCAATTGGCCAGGGGGCTCGTTGCTCGGTTTGCCATCATCGGGTGGACAAAGACCATTTCGTTATGGGCTGCATGGGACGCTCCACGGACCGGTAGCCCGGGACGGCGTGCATCGGCGCGATGCTCGCGGCGCCGGGAGCGGCAGACGAGGGAGAACGGTGCCCGAGAACGAAGAGAGCGCCCCGGCGTCGCTGGTCACGCCGGACATGGAGGAGCGCAAGGGGATCTGGGGCCAGGAGCGCACCTCGTACCCGGTCTCGGTGTCGGACATCCGCAAGTGGGCGATCGCCGTCTACTGGCCGGAGCGCCCGCCCCCGATGTTCTGGGACGACGAGTACGCGGTGACGACCCGGTGGGGCGGGGTCATCGCCCCCCAGGACTTCAACCCGTTCGCGTGGCCGGTCGACCGGGCCGGCCCGGGTGCTGCGGCCAGGCCGCCGCGGTCGGCCGGGGGCGGCCGCCCGATGCGGGTCATGAACGGCGGCCAGACCGACACCTACGGGGTCCCGATGCGCCCCGGCGACGTGATCACCAGCCGGACCCGGCTCCGGGACTGGCAGGAGCGCGACACCCGGCTCGGCCTCACGCTGTTCGCCTACACCGAGACCGAGTGGCACAACCAGGCCGA
>JBOGFV010000282.1:0-12379 GCA_050743525.1 Acidimicrobiales bacterium | reverse complement strand
CTCGACGCCGGCGCCGACTGGTTCTGTTGGATGAGCTTCCCCGACCCCCACCACCCCTGGGACCCGCCCCAGTCCGAGGTGGGCCGGATCCACTGGCCCGAGGTGCCCCTGCCGGTGGGGTTCCCCGAGTCGATCGACGAGCGCGAGCGCATCATCGACGGCAAGCCCCGCCACTGGCGGCTCTGGTTCGACGGCGCCCTCGTCTCCAACTTCGAGGCGCCGGCCCACTGGGTGCCGGCCACCCTGACCGCCGACCAGGTCCGCGAGGTGAACGCCCGCAACGCGGTCGAGTGCGAGCTGATCGACGAGGCCCTGGGGCGGGTCTTGCGGAGGATCGGCGAGCGGGGCTGGGCCGACGCCGTCGACGTCGTCTTCACGAGCGACCACGGCGAGCTGCAGGGAGACTTCGGCCTCCTGTTCAAAGGTCCCTACCACGTCGACGCGCTGATGCGACTGCCGCTCGTGTGGCGGCCCGCCCCCTCGGCGGGCGCCCCGGCCGCCGTCGTGACCCGGCCGGTCGGGCTGGTCGACCTGGCCCCGACCTTCTGCGCCATCGCCGGGATCGAGCCGGCCGACTGGATGCAGGGACGCCGTTTGCCGGCCGACGACGCCGACGCCGATGGCCGTGGGTTCGATCGGGTCTTCACCGAGTGGGACAGCGAGCTCTTCGGAGTGGCCGTCCACCTCCGGAGCGTCTATCGCGACGGGATGCTCTGCACCACCTACGCCCCCGGCACCGTCCACGACGGCACCGAGGGAGAGCTGTACTCGGCGGTTGAGGACCCGACCCAGTCGGTCAACCGGTGGGACGACCGGTCGTGGCGGTCCCAGCGCGACGACCTCCTCGGCGAGCTCGAGGACCATCGCCCCCCGGTGCACGAGCCCCGCCTTCGGGTCGAAGCCCCGGTCTGAAGCTCAGAAGTTCCAGTACCGCTTGAGCACGTCGTTGAGGACGGCGGTGCAGAGCGAGTGGTCGTTTTCCGGCAAGGTGCACGTCGACAGGTAGCTCGCCGCTCCGGTGTCACCGTTCGAATACGTGAGGATGCCGTTGGCCGGGTTCACCCCGCCCGATGGCACCCCGGTGCCGCGCAGGCCCGGCGGGTCCTCGAACGCGACCACCGATCCGCTCAGCCTGGTGACCGCCTCTTGGGCGGGCGGCGAGGCGTCGCACTTGGGAGACAGAGGATCGTTCGAGTTGTCGGAGTTTTCGGCGCCGGGTCCGGCCGGTGCCGGGGTGGAGGCGGCCTGGCCGAACAAGCCGCAGGCCTGCGTGGTCGCACAGCCAGCGCAAGCCCCGGTGTCGCTCAGGGTGATCGCCTCGGTCAGTTTGTTCTCGTGGCCGGGGTCGATCGAGTGGTGGTGTCCGTGGACGAGGTCGGAGGCCTCGTCGGGCGGGACGGCCACGAGCGAGGCGGAGCCGTCTGCGCCGACCGCCGCCGCACAGCTCCACCCCGACGGAGCGAGCACCGCGACCGAGTCGTCGCTGGAGGCGTAGAAGGCCAGCCCCGTCGAGGCCAGGCCTTTCGGGAGCCTGATCGACATCGTCGAGGGCACCGAGGTGGTCCCGGAGTCAATCCCGGAGCTGGTGTCGCAGGCCACGACACCCAGCGAGACGGTGCTGGCCGTCTTCGCGGCGGCGCGGTGCTTGGAGGGGCCCGCCACCGTGGTCGATGTCGTGGTCGTCGAGGGGGGGCGGTGGATCGCCAGCCCACCGGGCGCCCCACCCGACGTGGCCGCCACGAGTCCTGCGATCAAGCCGATGACCGCCAGGAGCCCCAGGGCGCCGATCGCCCGCCGCCGCCGGTCGGCTCGTCGGCGGGGTGACCGAGACCCCGGGGACGGCGGACCGGGCATCACCCTCGTCCCGCCGGACGACCCGCGCCGCGGGCCGGGCAGCGTCCTCCTCCAGGCCCGAGTCGGTTTGGCCGAAGCGGTCGTTGTCGGCGGCGATGGTGAGCTCACCAGCGTCTCGGCCGCGAGGGCCGGACCGGGGACCAGCGCGGCGCCAGCCACATCGACGTCGATGTCGACAGACCCGAGCACCGCCCGACGCATCTCGGCGGCCGATGCGAACCGGTCGCGGGGATCCTTGGACAGGGCCCGCCCGATGGCGGCACCGAAGGCCGCCGGGACCTCGGGTCGGAGCCTGCAGACGTCGGCCGGCGGGGCCTGCTGGTGCTGGTACATGACCGACACCGGCGTCTCGCCGCTGAACACGGGCTGACCAGCCAGGCATTCGAAGGCCACACACCCGACCGCGTAGAGATCAGAGCGGTCGGTCGCGGGTTCGCCGGCGCACTGTTCGGGGGCCAGGTATCCGACCGTCCCCATCACCATGCCGGTGTCGGTGAGCTGGGTGCCGTCGGTCGACACCCTGGCGATGCCGAAGTCGGCCACCTTCACCGTGCCGCCGGGCCCAAGGAGAATGTTGGATGGTTTGACGTCCCGGTGCACGATTCGCCTCCGGTGAGCGGCACCGAGCCCGGCGAGCACTCCCGAAGTGATGGCGGCGGTCTCGGCGACGTCGAGCCGGTGGAGGCGGCGAAGCCGGTCGGCCAGCGACTCCCCCTCGACCAGTTCCATGACCAGATAGGCCGACTCGGCGGTGGGGGCGAAGTCGAAGACCGTGACGATGTTGGGGTGGCTGAGCGCGGCGGCGTGCCTCGCCTCGCGCCCGAACCGGGCCACGAACGACGGATCGGCCCCCAGCACCCTCGAGAGGACCTTGATCGCGACCGGGCGGTGCAGACGCGTGTCCCAGGCCGACCAGACGGTCGCCATCCCACCCTGGCCGAGCTGAACCTGCGGCTCGTAGCGGCCGCCGATCACCTCCACGGGCGGACCCTAACGCCCTGCTCCAGCCAGTGACCGCGGCGGGTGCTCAGCCAGCCGATAGGCGGGGGGCGGGCTCGAATTCGACCGGGAGGTGCTGCACGCCTGAGATGAAGGTCGACGGGAGCCATGTCGGCGGGCCGGCCAGCCGGAGGCCCGACAGCCGTCCCAGGATCTCTCGAAGGATGGCCTCGATCTGAGCCCGGGCGAGGTGGGCGCCGAGGCAGAAATGCGGGCCTCCGGCGCCGAAGGCGAGATGGTCGTTCGGCCAGCGCTCGATATCGAATCGTGCCGGGTCGTCGAACGCGGCCGGGTCGTGGTTGGCGGACCCGTAGTACATGAGGACCTTGTCGTCCGCCCGGATCTCCCGCTCGCCGATGATCGTGTTTTCGGTCGCGGTGCGCCGCATGTAGGTGACCGGGCTCACCCACCGGAGCAGTTCCTCGATCGTGGTGCGGATCCGGCCGTCGACGTCGTTGCGGAGGCGATCGAGCTCGTCGGGGTGCTCGAGCAGGGTCAGCATTCCGGTGGCCACGAGATTGCGGACGGTGTCGCCGCCGGCATCGATCAGAAGGACGAAGTAGAGGCCGAAGTCCATCTCGCTGAGTGGTTCCCCGTCGACGACCGCGTGGGCGAGGGTCGACGCGAGGTCGTCGGTTGGATGGGATCGCCGGGACTCCCAGAGGCCGTGGGCGTACTGGAGCATCTGGCCGAGGGCCACCGCGCCGGCCCCCGCCTCCTGGGACTCCGGCGACGCGTGGATCGCCTCGGTGAGGTCATAGAGGGCGACGCCGTCCTCGAGCGGGATCCCGAGCAGCTCGGCGATCACGTAGGAAGGCAGCATCCCCGATACGTCGGTGACCAGGTCGCACTCCCCTCGATCGACGACGCCGTCGATGATGCGGGTCGCCAGCTCGGCGATCCGAGGGACCTTCGCCTTGACGGCCCTAGGCACGAAGTCAGGGACGGCCAGTCGCCGGTAGGCCAGCTGATCGGGCGGGTCCATCGAGATCATCATCCGGGGCGATCCCCGCCCGAAGTCCCGCATGCCTTCGGTGACCATGATCCCCTGGGCCGAGGAGAACACCGATGCGTCGCGGCTCACGCGCTTCACGTCGTCGTACCGGGTGACCGCCCAGAACCCGGGGCCCCCGGGCTCCTCGTGCCAGTGCACCGGGTCGTGCGCTCGCAGCCAGGCGAACATCTCGTGGGGGTGGCCGCCGACGAAACTGGCCGGATCCATCAGGTCGATCCGGGGCCGCTCGACCTCGACGTCGGTTGTCACGCGTGCCCCCTTCATTCGGGCCGCCGACCGGCGCCGAACCGACGCAGCCGTCGCCGGCCTCCGTGACCCGCAGGATACCGATCGAGCCAGTCCCGGGGCCGGGCCGGCTCGCCACACTCGGAACGGCATCGTCCTGGGCCAGGCATGATGGCGCGATGCGCATCGGCATCTCCGTGGGCAGCACGTACCCCACCGATGACCACCGGTACGGACCCCGCACCATGGTCGAGCAGGCCCGGGCGGCCTATCGGGCCGGGCTCGACTCGCTGACCGTGGGCGACCACCATGCCACCGGTCCGGTTCCCTACGTGCAAAACGTTCCGGTGGTCGGCCGGCTCCTGGCCGAGTGGAGCGACCGGCAAGCGGGCTGCCTGTTCCTGGTGCCGTTGTGGCCACCGGTGCTGATGGCCGAGCAGATCGGGACGCTGGCGGCCCTGAGCTCCGGCAAGTTCATCGTGCAGGCCGGCGTCGGTGGAGGCTCGGCGCAGTTCGCGGCCGTCGGGCAGTCCCTGTCCGAGCGAGGCCTCCGCACCGATGAGGGCATCCGCATCGCACAGGCGCTGCTCTCCGGCGAGACCGCGTCCAGCGACGCCTTTGGAATCGAAGGCGCCCGGATCGCGCCCCTTCCCCCCGACGGGCTCGAATGGTGGATCGGCGGCGGCGTCGAGAAGTCGATCGAGCGGGCCGCCCGCCTGGGCGACTGCTGGTACGGGAACGCCGATCTCACCCCCGAGACCGCTCGGGTCGCCCTCGACATCTACCGGGAGGCCTGCGCCCGGCTCGATCGCTCGCCGGTGCGCCTGCCGATCCGCAAGGACGTCTACATCGCCGAGGACGCCGCCGAAGCCGAGGCAGTGGGCGACCGTCTCGTGGCCGCCCACTACCGGGGATTCGACCGAATGGCAGTGGCCTACGGCGATCCGGCGTCGGTGGCCGAACAGCTCGCAGTGTTCGGCGAGATCGGGTTCACCGACATCATCGTCCGCATCATGACGGCCGGTCCTGAGGAGACCGTGCGCTCGGTCGAGCTGGCTGGCGAGGTCAAGCGGCTCCTCTCCTGACCCCACACACGCTCACGGGCGTTCGCTGGCGTCGTCGCCAGGCGTGAAACGACGCGAGGCACGAACACGTCGTTCCAGTCCGCTGCGCTGACTGGCGCAGCGAGTCCGGATGGGGAAGCCCCGCTTGGCCCGTCAGGTGACCATCGAGGCGTCTGTGCACGGCGATTCGACCGTCAGGTTGGGCAACGGGGGCAGGTCCACGAGTTGACCGTCAGCTGCAGGGAGGACTGGCCTTTCGGCTCAGCGAAGACCCGCTTCGCGCAACTTGAGCTCGATGAGCTCACGAACCAGCTCTTGGGGAAGGGGCGAGTCGACCGGGAAGTGCAGGGCGCTCTTCGTTTGTGTGTATCGATGCGTCTTCTCGATTGCGGCCGGGAGCACCGACCCGCTGTGCGGCAGGTAGCTGAGGTGGGACTTGAAGGCCGCGAGCCCGGCCACGACTCTTCCGTCGACCCTGAATGCCGGCACCTGGTATGAGAGGCCCTGCTCGGCAAGGGGTATGACCTGGAGTATCCGACGACGCATCTCCTCGAGAGTGGCGCGTTTCGGTTCCTCCAAGACGGCCAGGTATCGATCAACATCCTCGGTCGTCACAGAATCCTCCTGATCGCTACGCCTTGAAGGCTATTGGACGATCATGTGGGTGTCGCCTCCCGAATCGCCCCGACTCAAATGGCCGCCGAAGGTCGCGGACCCGACTTGGAGAGAGAGCGGGATCCCCAAGTCGATGCACGCTGCGTCGCACGGAAACGCCGCAGCGAGTCGAACATGAGATGCGAGAAGCGGCAAGGTTCAGGAGTTTGGATCCAAAACGACGACGATCGCCTTTCATCGCATGTCTCGGATAACGAGCCGAAAGCCGCCGTCGATGGCTGACTTTTCGAGCAGCTCGGCGTGTCGGTCGTCCCACCGACCGGTATCGATGTCAGATCGCAGGGCCGCGATGCCACTCGTGACCTCGTCGGGCGAGACCTGACCGAATGCGGAGATGCAGCGCCTTACCGCTGGGTCGAGATAGGCCTTCGGTCGTCGCCAGTACGCCCACCCGAACCCATCGACGCAGTCGTATGGGATGAGCACCTTGACGATTCGGTCGGCACCTATTGCGCGGGCGGTCTCGTCGACACTGATCGCGCCCACCGTGCTTGGCAGTCTCGTCATCGCCGGGAAGTAGTCGCGGAACAGCCAGAACGTGTTGTGAAGCTGCGGGTCGAACATGAAAATGACGACGCCGCGACCGACCCGGGCGAGCTCTGCGATGCCTGTGAGCGGCACAGGCCAGTGGTGGACCGTCAGCACAGCCATGGTGGCATCGAACGCGCCCGGGGCGAAGCGCAGCGATTCGATGCCCGCCTGGAGGCAGGGCGCGCTTCCGGTGGGTCGTTGACGGATCATCTCGCCCGACGGCTCCACGGCGAGGACGCACCGATCCTTTGGCTCGTACGACCCCGTGCCGGCGCCGACGTTCAACACCGTTCGGGCCGGCCCGAGCCCGTGGTGGATGGCCGATTCAATTCGGGGGTCGGCGTGACGGTACGTCGCGTACCCCTTGCCGATGCGGTCGTACACGGGCCCCTCAGGCGTGCGGGCGCGGCATGACATGAAGAAACATTAGTTCTCATTGGTGTTAGAGTGTCAAACTGAGTTTCGACCCAGCGACCGCGGAGGATGCATGACGGTTCAGGCCATAGAGGTGGCCGCGACCGGAAGTCCACTTGCGGTATTGCGTATGCAGCGCTCTGGTCTGCCCGCCGCAGAGGCGCGGGTTGCTGACGCCATTCTCGATTCACCTCAGCTCGTCACGAGCGAGAGCATCGGCGATCTCGCCGCACGCGCCGGCAGCGCGACGGCAACCGTGATCCGGATGTGTCGCCGTGTCGGGTTCGACGGCTTCTACCGGCTCAAGATCTCACTCGCCCAAGAGCTGGGCGCGGTGCGCCAGTTCGGCCATCCCGTGATCTTGGGCGGCGACGCGCCGTCAGTGTTGCAGACCGCCATGCTCGCTGATGCCGAAGAGATCGCCAACGCAGTTGGTCTCATCGACCCAGATGCGTTCGCGACGGCTGTCGACCGGCTCGTATCCGCTCGCGAAGTCCTGTTCGCCGGCGTCGGTACGTCCGCCCCCGTCGCGCAGCTCGGTGCGCTTCGCTTCCTCGTGCTCGGCCTACGCGCCACCGTCTTGGTCGACGTCCAAGCCCAGGACCTCGCTGCTCGCCTACTCCCACCTGGGTCTTGTTGTGTGCTCGTGAGCCACACCGGCGCCAGCCGCGAGATTGTCGCCATCAGTCGATCAGCCCGCGACGCCGGTGCTACCACCATCGCCATCACCAGCTTCTCCCGCTCGCCGTTGGCCCGGAGCTGTGACGTCGTGCTCGCAACGGGCAACGCAAAGGACCCGCGGACGCTCGAGCTGTTTACGACTCGAGCTGTCCACGTCAGTCTCTTTGGCGCCCTGCACGTTGCGGTCGCGGCGCGCCTGGCCGACGATGGCGTCTTCTCGGCAGTCGGCGAGGTCGCCGGCCGGCATCTGCAGTGAGTACGCGACCTGGCGGCCTTGTCGGAGCGGTACCGTCCGAATTCATCGTGTGGAACCGGTCGAGCCCGTGTTGGATCGCCTCGGGGACCTCCGTCTCCACCCCGTTAACCAGGAAAGTTCGGGTTCCTCATTGGCGAAGCAAAGCTCAACGCGCGTCGCCTGCTCCAAGCCGGAGCGATCACCACGATTGCCGACGTTTGCATCGGACATACCCTGGCCCGCGTCACGGTTCCGGCTACGTCGCTCGTCACGGTGCATCTGGACGCAACGTTTCTCGGGGCGGTGGTGATGGGGGACTGGGTTGTAAATCCCGGTCGAAAAGGGGCGCGGGCGTGAGTTGAGAATCCCGGTCGAAAAGGGGCGCGCCTGAGCATCCCCGAACCTGCCATTACTGCCCCGAAGGCTTCCCCAGGAAGCCGGCGCAGCCGGCAGATCGGGGAAGAAGGGTGCGCACCGACATGGACCAGTGGACCGAGATCAGGCGCAGAGTCCTGGTGGAGGGCGCTTCCCGGCGGTCGATCTGCCGGGAGTACCACCTGAGCCCGAAGACGCTCAAGAAGATCCTCGCCCACAGCGAGCCGCCCGGCTACAGGATCGCCTCCCCGCGACCCAAGCCCAAGCTCGACGGGTTCCTCCCGGTGATCGACGAGATCCTCGAGGCCGACAAGACCGCCCCGCCCAAGCAGCGCCACACCGGCCGGCGGATCTTCGAGCGCCTCCGCGATGAGTACGACTACACGGGCGGCATGACCCAGGTGCAGGAGGCGGTGGCCCGGGCCAGGCTGCACCAGAAGGAGGTCTTCGTCCCGATCAGCCATCCGCCCGGGCGGGCTCAGTTCGACTTCGGCGAGGCCACCGTCCGCATCGCCGGCGTCGAGTGCAAGGCGGCGTTGGCGGTCATGACGATGCCGTACTGCGATGGCTACTTCGTCTCGGCCTATCCCCGTGAGTGCACCGAGACCTTCCACGCCGGACACCTGGCCGGCTATGAGTTCTTCGGCGGCGTGCCGACCAGGACCGACTACGAAAATGTTCCGCGGAACATATTCGTAGTTCTGTGCCCTCTTTGGTTATGTGCCCAAGCGATGGCGGAGTGTCCGTCTGCCAGGATGAATGCGCAGTCATCACGGGATTTAAGGCACATAACGCCGATCCTCAGTGAAGGTGGCTTCCTCAATCCCTACAAGGAGAAAGGAAGTTGCCCATGTTGGAGGAGTACTTCGTCAAGCCGGCGACGATTGATCGGATCCGCGGCTCGTGGATGGCTGCTGAAATCGAGAACTACCTGGCCTGGCTTGTTGAGCACAGTTACAGTCAGAAGAGCATCTGGCGACGCGTGCCCATCGTATTCGCCTTCGGCGAGTTCGCTCATGAGCACGGAGCGAACGCCGTTGATGAATTGCCGGCACACGTCGATCCATTCGTCACCGACAGGGTGGAGCGCCATCACGAGCGCACTCGCTCAACCCGGCCAATGGCGAAGGAAGTCCGGGGACCCGTCGAGCAGATGCTCTCGGCCGTCCTTCCTGGCTTCGAGCCGAGCGGCCGACCGCACCACGCCCAACCCTTCGCCGACGTCGCTCCCGGCTTCTTTGCCTACCTGGTCGAAGAGCGGGGCCTTCGTCCCGCATCGGTGGTCAGTTATCGCCATTACCTCGACCGCTTCGAGGCGTATCTCCGCCGGATCGGCGTCGAGTCACTCGGAGAGCTCTCGCCGGCGATCCTGAGCGCCTACATCGCCGAACGGTCCGCCGCTGGGCTGGCCAAGAGCACGGTTGGCGGCAGTGCTGGGGTGCTGCGGGTGTTCCTGCGCTACACCCACCGAGAAGGCGTCCTCTCTTGCGACCTGAGTGGCACGGTCGGATCGGCCCAGGTCTATCGGCTGTCGAACATCCCGCGCTCGATCTCCTGGGACGACGTCAACCGGGTCCTGGCCGGGGTCGACCGCAGGACCGATGCGGGAAAGCGCGACTTCGCCATCCTGCTCCTGCTCGTCACCTACGGCTTGCGTGGTCGAGAGATCGCCGCGCTGACTCTCGACGACATCGACTGGAAGCGCGAGCGTCTGGCCATCCCCGAGCGCAAGGCCGGTCACTCCACCGCGTTCCCCCTCTCTGTCGTAGTCGGCGAGGCGCTCGTTGACTATCTCCAGCACGGCCGTCCTGAGACCTCCGATCGCCACATCTTCTTCCGGGCAGTGGCTCCCCGCCGACCGGTCGGTGCGGCCGCGGTGTCGGGGTTGGCTCGCCGCTACCTGCTCAAGGCCGGGGTCGATGTGCCACGGCCGGGGTCGCACACGTTGCGCCACACCGCCGTGCAGCGCCTGGTCGACGCCAACTTCGACCTGAAAACCATCGGCGACTTCGTGGGGCACCGCTCGGCGCGCTCCACTGAGATCTACGCCAAGGTCGCGGTTGAAGCCCTGCGCGAGGTCGCCCTGGGCGACGGCGAGGCGGTCCTTCGATGAACGACAACCTCGCCACCGTCGTTGCCGACTTCTTGAACCACAAACGGGCTCTCGGCCGCAAGTACCGGAGCGAAGAGGCGACGTTGCGCCTGCTCCTCGCCTTCTCCCGAGAGCATGGGGTGGAGGACCTGTGCCAGCTCACCCCGTCCCTGCTCGACGACTTCGTCGCGTCGCGACCGAGGGAGCGGGCCCGCAGCTTCAACCAGCTCATTGGCATCCTCGGCTGCTTCCTCGACTGGTCCGTTGCCCAGCAACGCCTTGAGGCATCACCGCTTCGCGCCACCCGGCGGCGAGAGACGGCCCAGCGTCTGCCCTTCCTCTTCGACGCCGACCAGGTCCGTCAGGTACTCGAAGCGGCCGCGGCCCTTCCCGACAACTCAAGGGCGACGGGTCGGGGACCTACCTACCACTGCCTTTTCGCGCTCTGCTACGGCCTCGGACTGCGAGCGGGGGAAGCGTGCGGTCTGCGCATCGGCGACGTCGACACCGACCGCCAACTCCTCGTGGTCCGGGGCGGCAAATTCGGCAAGAGCCGACTCGTGCCTCACGGTCCACGCATCGCAGAGCTCCTCAGCCACCAGGTCGAGCGCCGCGCTGCTTCGGATGACGACCCGCTGTTCAGCTTCGACGGTCGGCGTTGCATGCACCCGTGCAGTGCGAGTCAGACATTCCACCGGCTCGTCGTCGAACTGGCGTTCCCGGTTCCCGACGGCGTGGGGACACCCCATCTCCACTGTCTCCGCCACTCCTTCGCGGTGGGGTGCCTGTTGCGGTGGTATCGAGAAGGCGTCGACCCACAGGCCCGGCTCTTCCACCTCTCCACGTTCATGGGGCACGTCCACCCCGCTTCCACCGCTGTCTACCTGACCATCACGCCCCAGTTGCTCGAGGAGGCGAACCACCGGTTCGAGGCCTTCGCCGAAGTGGTGTGGTCGGAGGCTAAGTCGTGAGCGGGACACAGCCCCTCGGGCCACTCGTGCACTCCTTCTTCGCCGACCACCTGGTGACCGTGAAGGACTCCGGGCGGCGTCGGTGCGCAGCTACCGCGACACCATCCGTCTGCTGTTGACGTTCGTGGCCAGGGACAAGGGAACGAAGATCACCAAGCTTGGCCTCGAGGACCTGAGTTTCGAACGGGTGCTCGGCTTCCTGCGCTACCTGGAGAACGACCGACACAATCACGTCCGGACGCGCAATCAGCGTCTGGCGACTCTCCACACGCTGTTCGACTACATCGCCACCCGTGAACCCGAGATGCTCGGCGTCTGCCAACGAGTTGCAGCCATCCCAATGAAACGTTCGGCGCCGGCCGAGACGCACTTCCTCGAACGCGACGAGGTGATGACGCTACTGCAACACCTTCCCCGCACTGGTCGTCTCGCCCTGCGTGACCGCACACTATTGGTATTTCTCTACAACACCGGGGCACGGGTGCAAGAGGTCGCCGACCTGCGAGTCGGTCATCTCGAGCTCGGGGAGGTGGGCCTGGTCCGTCTTCACGGCAAGGGTGACAAGTGGCGGACCTGTCCCTTGTGGCGTCAGACCACCGAGCTGCTGACCGAGCTGCTCGGGCCGTCCAACCAACGGTCGCCGGTGGACACGCCGGTGTTCTGCTCCGGGACCGGAGAGGCGCTGACGCGGTTCGGCATCTACAAGATCGTGCGGCGCCACGCGGGCAATCTCGACGACGCACGCACCAACCGAAGGGTGAGTCCGCACATCTTTCGTCATACTGCAGCGATGCACCTACTCGAGTCCGGGGTCGAAGTGAACGTCATCCGCGGTTGGCTCGGTCACGCCGATCTCACCACTACGAACCGCTACGCCGAGATCAACACCAGGGCGAAGATCGAGGCGCTTCGCAATACTGAGCCCCCCAATAGTTCGGCGGGACCCCACACACGTCCAATCTGGCGGACCGACGAGAGCCTCCTCACCTGGCTGTCGTCGCTCTGATCGTTATGTGCCCTCGATTGTTGCCAGCGCCTCGTCCACCTCCGTTATCACGCGATCAACGGTCAATCAGCCACATAACCAAAGAGGGCACAGAACTATGACAACACCACCATCGCGGTGAGCAAAGTGATGGGGCGCGAGCGCGAGCTGACCAGGGCCAGGTAGTGCACCGGGTCGAAGGTGGTGTGCTCTTTGCCCCAGTGCCTCGGGTGCCGGGCGATCACGTTCGCGCCGGCGGTGAT
>JBOGFV010000281.1:0-5397 GCA_050743525.1 Acidimicrobiales bacterium | reverse complement strand
GAGATAGCCCTGGCCGTAGCGGATGCCCAGCTCGCGGAGGACCGCCAGGTCGCGCTCGAACTCGATCCCGGCCGCGATCACGCTGCACGAGACGCTCTCGGCCAGCGCCACCATGGTGGTGATCTGGGCCTGTCGGGCGGCGTCGTCGGCCAAGTGGGTGACGACGCCCCGGTCGAGCTTGATGAAGCTCGGCCGCAGGTTGGCCACGATGGCCAGGCTGGCGTGGTCCAGCCCCAGGTTCTCGATCGCCAGCAGGGCGTTGGTGGGCAGGTCGTCGAGAACCTGGCGCAGGGCCGCGTCGGCAGTCGCCGAACCCGGCTCCTTCAGCTCGATCACGATGGGGCAAGGGGCGTTGCGGATCATGGCCCGGAACCGAGGCAGGTTGACCAGGGTCCGCGAACTGGCGTTGACGGCCAGCCAGGTGTGGGTTGGCAGCGCCCCCGACGCCGAGATGGCGGCCTGGGTGAGGGCCAGCTCGAAATCGGGGCCCGAGCCGGCCGACATGGCCTCGGCCAGCCGCCGCTCCGGGGCGGTCCCGTCCAGGAACCGGGTGAGGGCCTCATAGCCGACGATCCGCTCGCGCGAGAGGTCGAAGATCGGCTGGAAGACCGTGCGGAAGTCGAGGAGGCCGAGCGGCTCGTCAGAGTCTCCGTTGGCGTGCTCGGGCGTGGCGACGATCTCGGCCTCGCCGGGCCGGTTCATGTCGCGCAGTGCCGCGTGGGGGACGGTGGTGGTCGGCGAGGTCGGCCAGCGGTGCGGGTCATAGGCGCCGACCTGCAAGACGGCCCGCCAGTCGAGCGGCCGGGTCTCGGCCAGCTGGGCCCGCCGACGCCGCCGGTGCCGCTTCGGCTTCACCGGCTTGTACAGCAGCGATCGCAGGTGGATCCAAGTGTCGACGATCGAGCTCTTGATCCCGATGTAGGCGAGGATCGCGTAGGCGCCGAGCAGCACGTTGAAGGCGGCGAAGGCCATGTTCTCCCAGAGCCGGTGGCGGAGCGAGTGCTGGAACGTGTACAGGGCCAGGCCGACCAGGAGGTAGGGCGCCACGACGAAGAAGAACGGCGCCACGGTGCGGGTGTGGACCTTGGGGGTCCGCCCGAAGGCCGTCTTGGTGGCCGTGATGGCTTGGACCAAGGACTCGCCGGTGCCGGCCAGGTTGACCGGGATAAGCATCAGGTTGAAGCCGTAGATGCGCAGAGCGTCGAGGCGCCGGTAGCCGCAGTACTTGAGGTCGCTCGCCATGGCCAGGAAGTACGGCACCGAGATGAGGCCGAGCAGTGGGCTGATCAGCGTCCCGTTGAACGGGAAGGCGAGCAGGATGAGCAGCCCGAGCGACGCCCACGCGATGGACACCATGTAGTTCCAGCGCAGGAAGATCTCACCGGGCCGGGTCCGCTCGCCCCGCCGGCGCCGGGTCCGCCACAGGCGCAGCAGCTTGGGCGCGATGAGCAGGCCGCCGTTGGACCAGCGCCGCCGCTGCACGCATAGGGCCCCGAAGTCCGGCGGGGTGGCGCTGTAGCTCATCCGCTCGGGGATGTTGAGGAGGCGCCAGCCGTTGAGCGCGAGGTCGATGGTGGAGTCGGTGTCCTCGATGACGGTGCGGTCCTGGACGTAGCTTCGGATCTCCCAGTCGCCCAGATACGACACCTTCATGATGCTGTCGAGGGCCCGCTTGCGGATGACCGCGTTGGCCCCCACCCACGACGTCGCGTCGTAGTAGGTGAGTCCCTGGTGGGCCAGGTACTGCAGGTCGGTGGTGGCCCCGGCGATCCGCTCGAGCCGGGTGCCGCCCCCCGGGAAGGCGCTGTAGGGGGTCTGGGCCACGGCCACGTCACTGTGCTCGCTCTGCTCGAGGAAGTGCACGAGCCGCAGGCAGTACTCGGGCAGGAGCACGCTGTCGGCGTCGAGGGTGAGCACGTAGTCCGGATCCGGGATGTTGACGTCGCTCGCGCCGGGGGCGGCCGGGACGAGCACCCGGCCCTGGGCGCCGTACATCTCCCGGTAGCTGCCCCCCATGAGGCCGAGGTAGCTGTTCCGGTTCATGGCCTTGTTGGGCTCGTGGGACAGCGAGACGTAGCGCTTGCGCTCGAAGCTGCTGACCTGGGCCCGGAAGGTCCAGGACAGCCGGCGGTACAGGTGGACCATCCGTTCCCGGGGCAGGACCACGTCCTCGGCCAGGGCGACATTGAGGGCCTCGGCAGTGCTCGAGAGGTCGTCGGCCAGCCGGCGCAGCACCTCGTTGGCGAAGAAGGCGTCGGCGTGGTCGACGATCTCCTGGCTGTCGGCCAGCCGCTCGACCCACTTCGCCGCCACCCGGTAGTAGTGCGCGAGCTGCGACATCGACTCGTGGTCGGGCCCGGCGGCGTCGGTCCGGGCTAGCTCGAAACGCTCGAGCGCGGCGGCGAACAGGGCGCTCGGCTCGGCCAGCCGCTCCTCGATCTGTCGGGGAAGGGCTCGGGCGGCGTCCAGCATTTCCTTCTGGCGTCGGGTGCTCGGCTTCGGGGGGTCGTCGATCAACAGGACGATCCGCTTGTACGGATACTCCTGGAGAGCCGCCGAGAGCAGGGTGTTGCGGATGACCGCGGCGTCCTCCCGGTAGGCCGGGACCAGCACCGTCAGGGTCGGCATCGACCGGTCGAAGGACTCGTCGACGGTGAGCCGGGGGGTGCGGTGGTGACCGAGGGCCCGGTAGCAGTAGCCGAGCCGGCTGATCAGGAAGGCCAGTGACGACGCCGTCAGCAGCGTGATGATCAGGAGGTAGACGACCGCCTCGAACTTGCCGCGGGTGTTGATCGGCTGCCCGTTGAAGAAGTTGTCGGCCAGCCAGGTGCCCAGGTAGGCGAGCCACCCGAGGGTGGTGACGATGATGGCCAGACGCCCTGCGGCCACCCGCCGCGAGCTGACCGGTGGTGGCTGGATCGGCTGCGCCGATCGCCGGTTGTCGGCCCCGATCTCTCGACGAGGCCTCTTTGTGTTCGCGACCACGTGCCTCTCTGCCCCTGGCCAGATTCCGACACCGCACGACGGACCGACAACGTTCCGCGGTCCGACCCGCGGAATCCGGCAATGCATGTCCAATGGGATGGCGCCGCATTGCGCCCCATCGTCGCTGGACGTCTGCCGCAAAGCCGAGATAACGCGTTACCCCACGTCAACGCCGATATTCAATCGTCCCAAGATCTTTTCGATGGCCGGCCGGTGACGGCGCCGTGACCGCTGGCCGGGCTCTCGGCTCAGTGCCCGGAGTCTCCAAAGACATCGGCGAGCTCGATGGGAGCCACCACTTCGAGTTGGTCGAAGGTGCAACTGGCGGCGTCCCGGTCCGGCCGCCACCGCCGGAAGGACGTGGCGTGGCGGAACCGGTCGCCCTGGCGGTGGTCGTAGGCGACCTCGCACACCAAGGTGGGGCGGAGCGGGTGCAAGTCCAGCTCCGCCTGCGACTTCCACCGGCTGGCCGTCGGGCCGGCCCCAGCCATCGCCTGCCAGGGGTGGATCTCACCTTTCTTCAGCCGGTGGGGGGCGAGCTCCTTGATCAGCTCCTGGCGACGCTGGGCGCTGAAGCCTGAGCACACCCCGACGTGGTGGAGCGCCCCGCCGTCGTCGTAGAGACCCAGGACCAACGAGCCGACCCCGTCTTGTTTGTGGTCGCGGAAGCCAGCGACCACGCAGTCGGCGGTCCGCTCGTGCTTGATCTTCCACATCACCCGCTTGCCGGGCTGGTAGGGGAGCCCGGCCGACTTGGCCACCACCCCGTCGAGTCCGGCCCCCTCGAAGCGCTCCAGCCAGTCGGCGGCCCGATGCACCTCGGTGGTCTGCGGGGTGATCTGGACCGGGTCGCCCGGCCCGAACTTCCTGAGCACCTTCTCGAGCTTGGTGCGACGCTCGCCGAACGGCCGGCCGCTCAGGTCGTCGTCGCCGAGGGCGAGGAGGTCGAAGGCCACATAGGACGAAGGGGTCTCGGCGGCCAGCTTCTGGATGCGCGACTCCGCGGGGTGGATCCGTTGGAGCAGCGCCTCGAAGTCGAGCCCGCCATCGGACGCGATCACGATCTCGCCGTCGACGACGCAGCGAGCCGGCAGGGCGGCCTTGAGCGACTCGGCCAGCTCGGGGAAGTAGCGCGTGAGCGGCCGGCTATTGCGGCTGGACAGCTCGATTTCGTCGCCGTCCCTGAACACGATCGAGCGGAACCCGTCCCACTTGGGCTCGTAGCGGAGGTCGTCGGCCTCGGGCAGCTCGCTGACCAGCTTGGCCAGCATCGGGTCGACGGGCGGGGAGACGGGGAGCTTCATGGCCTAGCCGAGGAGGGGCGCGAGGAGGTCGCCATCCTGCTCCACCCGCCCCAGCACGTCGTCGGGCAGGAACTTGAGCCGCTCGGCCTTGCCGTCGGAGGCCAGCTGCTCGACCTCCTCCCACGTGACCGGGGTCGAAACGGTCGGCTCGGGCCGGGCACGCAGCGAGTATGGCGCGATCGTCGTCTTGGCGACGTGGTTCTGGCTCCAGTCGATGAGGACCCGCCCCTTGCGGAGCTCCTTCTTCATGTTGGCCACCACGAGGTCCGGCCGGGCCCGGGCCAGCTCCTGGGCGACGGTGCGGGCCAACTCCCGCGAGCCGGCGTCCTCCCAGGTCCGCTGGCGGTCGGCCTTGGGCAGCGGGACGTAGAGCTGCAGGCCCTTGGACCCGCTCGTCTTCGGATAGCACGTCCAGCCGTGCTCCTCGGCCACCTGGGCGGCCAGAAGCAGCGCGACCTCGGCGCACTCGACGATGGTGGCCGGCTCGCCAGGATCGAGGTCGAACACCATGAGGTCCGGCACCTGGGGCCGCCCGTTGGCCGCCACCTTCCACTGGGGCACGTGCAACTCGAGGGCGGCCAGGTTGGCCGCCCACACCAGGGTGGGCAGGTCGTCGAGGATCACGAAGTCCACCCCGTCGCGGTCCTTCGCCTTCGGGCTGGCCAGCACCCGTTCGCTGCGGACCCACTTGGGCGCGCTCTTGTTGCGGTGCTTCTCGTAGAAGGAGTTGGGGTCGTCGACCCCGCCCGGGAACCGCCGCATGGTGAGGGGCCGGCCGGCCACGTGGGGGAGCAGCACCGGCGCGATCCGGACGTAGTAGTCGATCACCTGGCCCTTGGTGAAGCCGGTGGCGGGGTAGAGGACCTTGTCGAGGTTCGACAGGGACAGCGTCTTCCCCTCGACCGAGACGACCGGGTGTTGCGGATCGCGGTCGTCGTGCTCAAGCGCCTCGTCGAGGTCGCTGGGCGCGCGTGTGGAGCGTTCCCTGGGCACCGGTGCGTCACCCTACCCGTTGTCCCTACGGGGACCCTGCGCCCCGCGCCCTCCTCGGCGGCCCCCGGCGATAGCGTTCGCGAGTGGCCCGGGCCCGCACCGCTCTTCTCGGGGG
>JBOGFV010000280.1:0-11945 GCA_050743525.1 Acidimicrobiales bacterium | reverse complement strand
GTGGAGCGGGAGCGGGCCCGGATGCGGTTCCGGGCCGCCACTTGGTGGGGAGTGGAGGGGACGTTCGCCTCCCCGGTCCAGCCGGCCGAGGACGACACGACCACCCCGCGCAGCTTCGGCGCCGCGCTGGTCTCGCTCGATGGCACCGCCATCGCGACGGGTCGCGACTTCAACGCCGACGGCGACGTGGAGTCGGCCGGTGGGGTGCGGGTGCTCGACGGGCCCGTCGCGGCGGCCCTGGCCACCGGTCTGGAGGGCGAGACCTTCACGGTCCGCTCGGTGACCGAGCGGCCGTTCCGCCGGTCTCCGGCCGCCCCCTTCATGACCTCGACCCTCCAGCAGGAGGCCGGCCGCAAGCTCCGCTTCAGCGCCGCCCGGGCCATGCAGGTCGCCCAGCGCCTCTACGAGCAGGGCTGGATCACCTACATGCGGACCGACTCGACCACCCTGTCGGACCAGGCCCTCTCGGCGGCCCGCTCCCAGGCCACCGCGCTGTACGGGTCCGCCTACGTCCCCGCCGTCCCCCGCCGCTACGAGCGCAAGGTGAAGAACGCGCAAGAGGCCCACGAGGCGATCCGTCCCGCCGGCGAGGTCTTCCGGACCCCCGACCAGGCGGCCGACGTGCTGCACGGCGACGAGCTGCGCCTTTACGAGCTGATCTGGAAGCGGACGGTCGCCTCCCAGATGATCGACGCCACCGGGGTGAGCGCGCAGGTCCGGCTGGTGGCCACCGTGCCCGAGGGCACTCCCCAGGTGGCCGGCGCCGAGGCCGAGTTCTCGGCCAACGGCCGGGTCATCACCTTCCCGGGGTTCCTGCGTGCCTACGTCGAGGGCGAGGACGATCCGGAGGCCGAGCTGGCCGAACGCGAGGTCATGCTCCCGCCGCTCACCGAGGGCCAGTCGGTCGCCGCGATGTCGTTCGAGCCGGGCGACCACACCACCCAGCCTCCGCCCCGCTACACCGAGGCCTCGCTGGTGAAGTCGATGGAGGAGCTCGGCGTCGGCCGACCCTCCACCTACGCGAGCGTCATCTCGACGATCGTCGACCGCGGGTATGTGTGGAAGAAGGGTTCGGCGCTCGTCCCGAGCTTCACCGCCTTCGCGGTGACCGGCCTGATGGAGCGTCACTTCGGCGAGCTCGTCGACTACGGCTTCACGGCCACCATGGAGAACGACCTCGACGAGATCGCCGACGGGCACGAGGAGGCACTGCCCTGGCTGACCCGCTTCTACTTCGGCGCGTCGGGCCCGCGCACCAACGGGTCGACGAAGCGCACCAACGGATCGAGCGGGTCCTCCAGCGCGACCAGCGGGTCGAACCGATCGGCCACCCCGCCGAACGGGTCCAACGGGTCGGACTCGCCGGCGCTCGCATCGGCGCCCGTCGAGTTGGGCGGCGACACCCTCAGACTGGGCCTGAAGGCCGCGGTGGCGGTGCACCTCGGCGAAATCGACGCGCGGGAGATCAATTCCATCCCCATCGGGGCCGACTCGAACGGCGAGCTCATGGTCGTCCGGGTCGGCCGCTACGGCCCCTACCTCCAGCGCGGTGAGGACCGGGCGTCGCTGGCCGAGGACCTCGCGCCCGACGAACTGACCCCCCTGAGGGCGGAGGAGCTCCTCGACGCGCCGAGTGAGGACCGAGTGCTGGGGCAGGACCCCGAGACCGGGCTCGACGTGTGGGTGAAGGCGGGCCGGTTCGGCCCCTACGTGCAGCTGGGCGCGGTCGTCGACGGCCAGCCCAAGCCGAAGACGGCGTCACTGTTCGCGTCGATGACCCCGGCCACCCTCACCTTCGAGGAGGCCCTGCGGCTCCTGTCGATCCCCAGGAGCGTCGGCACCGACACCGACTCCGGCGAGGAGATCTTCGCCCACAACGGCCGGTTCGGCCCCTATCTGAAGCGTGGGGCCGACACGAGGAGCCTGACGGCCGAGGAGCAGATCCTCTCGATCGGACTCGATGAGGCCAAGGCGATCTTCCTCCAGCCGAAGCCCCGCCGCGGCCGGGCCGCGGCCGGGCCGCTGCGAGAGTTGGGGCCCGACCCGGAGACCCAGTTGCCGGTGGTCCTCCGGGATGGCCGGTTCGGGCCCTATGTGACCGACGGCACCGCCAACGCGTCGCTCCGGCGGGGCGACAACGTCGAGTCGATCACGATCGAGCGGGCCGCCGAGCTGCTGGCCGAGCGCCGGGCGGCCGGTCCGAGCAAACGGGCCAAGAAGGCGGCCGCCAAGAAGAGGGCTCCGGCCAAGAAGGCGGCCCCGAAGAAGAGGGCCGCTCCCAAGGCGGCGGCCCCGACCGAGGAACCCGTCGAGGAGCTCGGCGACCCCTGAGCGCGCACAATAGAGAGGTGCCGCCCGGGACCGACCAGCGAGGCCGACTGATCGCCTTGGAGGGACTCGACGGCTGCGGCAAGTCGACCCAGGCTCGGATCCTGGCCGAGGCGCTGGGCGGGCTGCTCACCTTCGAGCCCGGGGCCACCGCGCTCGGCACCGCGATCCGGCCGCTCCTGCTCTCGACCGCGAGCCCGATCTCGCCCCCCGCCGAGGCCCTCCTCATGGCGGCCGACCGGGCCCAGCACGTGGACGAGGTGATCGCCCCGGCACTCCAGGCCGGGCGGTGGGTCGTGACCGACCGCTACAACGGCTCGACCCTCGCCTACCAGGGGTGGGGGAGGGGGCTCGGGGTTGAGGGCCTGCTCCCCGTGTTGGCCTTCGCCACCGGGGGTCTGTCGCCCGACCTCACCGTGCTGGTCGAGGTGCCGGTGGAGGTCGCCCGCGAGCGCATGGGCGCGGCCGAGCCGGACCGGCTCGAGCGCCTCGACGCGGCGTTCCACCAGCGGGTGGCCGATGGCTACCGCGCCCTGGCCCGCTCCGAGGACGGGTGGGCGGTGGTGGACGGGACCGGATCGCTCGACGAGGTCGCAAAGGCGGTGGCCGAAGCGGTCGCCGGCCGGGTGGGCTGGCCCGGGGTGGCGAGGTGACGCCGGACCGCCCGCCAGTGCCGGAGCTGTTCAGCGATGTGGTCGGCCAGGACACCGCCGTCGCGGTGCTTCGCTCGGCGGCCCGCCGCCCGGTGCACGCCTACCTGTTCCTGGGCGACAACGGCTCCGGGGTCCGCCCGGCCGCCCGGGGCTTCGGCGCCGCGCTGCTCTGCCCGCACGGCGGGTGCGGCGAGTGTCACACCTGTCGACGGGCGATGGCCGGTGTCCACCCGGACCTCGTCATGGTGGAGCGGACCGGCGCCGCCATCGCCGTCGACGACGCCCGCCGCCTGGCGCTGCTGGCCCAGCGGCGGCCGTTCGAGGCGGACCGACAGGTGCTGGTGGTCGCCGACGTGCACCTGGCCGTCCGATCCGCCCCGGCGCTGCTCAAGACGGTGGAGGAGCCGCCGCCGGCGACCGTCTTCGTCCTGCTGTGCGAGACGATCCCGCCCGAGCTCGTGACGATCGCCAGTCGCTGCGTGGAGGTCCGGTTCCCGCCCCTCGCGCCCGGCGTGATCGTCGCCTGGCTCACCGGCCGCGGCATCGACCCGGAGCGGGCCCAGGTCGTCGCCGACGGATGCGGTGGCGACCTGGAGCGAGCCCGCCTTCTGGCCGAGGACGAGGGCTACGTCGCCCGCCACGATCTCTGGCGGTCGGTCCCGGCCCGGCTGACCGGCGAGGGTTCGGCCGCCGCCGCGATCGCCCGTGAGCTGCTGGGCGCGGCCGAGGGGGCGGTCGCGCCGTTGCGGGACCAACACGGCCTCGAGATGGCCACCCTCGAAGCCGAGTCCGAGAGCTTGGGCGAGCGGGCCGTGCCCGGGCGCCGCGACATCGTCGACCGCCAACACCGCGAGGAGCGTCGCTGGCGAACCGACGAGATCGAGGCCGGCCTCGGCATCCTGGCCCGCGCCTATCGCGACCGGCTCGTGCACGCGGTCCGGTCCGGCGAGGTCACGGCCGAGGAGGTCCAGCGCTGCCGGCGGGCCACCGACGCCATCACCGCGGCGGTCGAATCGATGGAGCGGAACCCGAACGAAGGGCTCATGCTGGAGTCCCTGCTGGTGCGACTCGGGTCGACCTCCTGAGCGGACGACGTACGATACGGCGTTCCGGCGCCGCCTCGGCGGTGCGCCGCGGTCCCAGCCTGGGTAGCTCAGTCGGTAGAGCAGCGCACTCGTAATGCGCAGGTCAGGAGTTCGAATCTCCTCCCAGGCTCCAGCTCAGAGTCCGTGGTTCCCGGCCCTTGGGTGGGTCTCGGTTCGACCCTTCGGTGTCGGGCACGCCAGCGGGATCTTCAGAAAATCCGGGAAAGGACCCCAAGGAAGCCGGGCGCTCGACCGACCCGGCCGCCTCCAGACGATCGGGCCGCTCGTCGCAACCGTCATCCCAAGCGGCGTCCGCCCAAAATGGCGAAGATCGCGAGACCCCGTGATGGGCCGCGCCGCGCCTGGCGGGGCGCCCAGCTCCAACGGCGCAGGGCCACCAATGCACCAGCGACGCCCCAGATCGCCATCACCAAGATGTCGTGCCAGGGCCAGCTCGACACGCCCTTTTGGACAATGGACGCGTCGAACACCGAGAGAATCAAGTGCCGGACGGGGAAATAGGAAGAAAAGGTGGCCAGCCCGGAGCTCGACGATATGGGGAACCACAGCCCGGAGAAGAAGAGCAGCACGAAGAAGACGACGTTGGTGATCGGCGCCCCGGCCTCCTGGTTCGGAATGAGGGTGCTCACCCCCAATCCGACGCAGGTGAACGAGATCGCGCCGACGACCAGGGCGACGGCGAAGGCGGCGAGGTTGTGCGGGAACGGCACGTGGTAGCCCAATCTCCCGATCAGCAGCACCAGGACCACCTGAACGGCGGAGATGATGAGGGCGCTGACCGAGACGGCCGCCAACATCGCCCAGGCCGGCAAAGGCGAGAGGCGGAGCCGCTTCAACAACCCCATTTCCCGTCTCACGACGAGGTTGACCGCCAACTGGTTGAAGCATGCGGCCATCACCCCGTAAGCGATGAACCCGGGGACGTAGTACGTGATGACGAGCTGGCCACCAATGATGTTGCTGCGCTGGTGCCCGGCGGTTGAGCCGACGAGGACGAGAAAGACAATCGAAAAACCGACCGTGAAGATCGCGCCGACGGGATTGAGCCAGAAGTTGAGTTGCTCGTAATAGATCTGGCGCCGCACCAGTCTTAGGTCACCCACCCCTCGGAAGCGCGTGCTGAGGGTGGCCTTAGCCATCACGGGCTCCCACCGAGACCGAAGAGGGGTCGGGATCGCTGTCTGGCTGGTAGCCGGTGAGTCGCAGGTAGACGTCTTCGAGAGTGAGCCGTTCTACCGTCAAGCCCACGATCTCCACCTCCTCCTGCAGAGCCCAGTTCGTGAGCGTGGCCAGGGCCTCGATCTCCTTGGCCGTCTTCATCTCATAGACACCACTGGCGGAGGCTTTCGCAGGAATGGGAAGAGTCGAGCTCGCGGGGGCATCCGGGAGGCGGAACCGGATGGTCGACTCGCCGACATCGCGGCCCCCCAGCGATTCGGGGGTGCCCTCTGCGATGATGCGACCGGAGTTGATCACCGCCACTCGATCGGCCAGGGCCTCGGTTTCGTCCATGTAGTGGGTGGTCAGGAGCACCGTCGTCCCCCCGCCGGTGAGTGCCCGGACCACGTCCCAGGCGCCGCGGCGGGCCGAAGGGTCGAACCCCGTGGTCGGCTCGTCGAGAAAGAGCAGCTCGGGGTTCCCTACGATCCCGAGACCCAGGTCCAGGCGGCGCTGCTGGCCTCCCGAGAGCGATTTCACCCGGTCGTTCGCCTTCTCTGAGAGACCGACGAGCTGGAGGACCTCGTCAATCGACCGTGGGTTCGGGAAATAGCCGGCGTTGCGCGTGAGAGCTTGGCGTACCGTCAGGAACGGCTCGACTGCGAGCTCTTGAAGCACGACCCCTATTCGTTCGCGCAGCTGCCGGCTGGTTGCCGCGACGGCTGGGTCGTAGCCGAGTACCTCGACACGACCCCCGTCTCGCTTTCGGAAGCCCTCGAGGATCTCGATTGCGGTTGTCTTGCCGGCACCATTGGGACCGAGGAGGGCGAACACTTCGCCTTCGTTTATCTCGAAGGTCACATCCGTGACCGCGTCGATCCCTTCGTAGGCCTTGACGAGGTGCTTGACCGAAACAGCAGGCACGCGATCACTTTCTGTTGAGAAGGCTTGCTTTCGGATACAGGTCGATCGCCGTCGAGCGGCCTTGGAGAGGTGTTTCCGATCATGTCACGTGGTTGGGCACGCGGTTCATGGGGATGGTCCCGGATCCGCCGGGCTGGGCCTCAGGGTCGAGGGAGGGAACTTCCCGATCGTTCCAGACGCGACGTTCCCCAAGTCGCCCGATCAGATGACGTCAGGGTCTCGTGACGAGCGCCTCAAGGTTTGCGAGCGACTTCTCCATCGACCGGCGGGTGTCTTTGACGGCCACGAGGCGAAGGACGTAGCGCAGCGCCTCTGTGGAGATGTCCCACGTTTCGGTCACCTTGGTCCCGCCTCCGACCGGTTCGAGTGTGTAGCTCCAGGTCCGGCCGACGAATCGGGCGCCCCGGCCGCTGGCGGGCTTGGGCGACCACGCGATACGCCGGTTGTCCTCGAACTCGGTGACGGTGTTGACCATCGAATAGCTGATGCCGCGTTTCATCGACACCTGGAACGTTGCGCCCAACGACAGGCGTGTCGGCGCGTCGGACGTAGCCTTGACGCTGCCGGAGGGCGTCGATCTCCGGGTGACGAGCCGGGTTGGCGAGGACGTCGAAGATCTGATCGGGCGGGGCCGGGATGATCCGCTCGACCGAGATGGAGTCGCGGGGATCTGACATCGCCGCATCGTGAGCCCTGGGTCGGTGGCCCGGAGCTGGCCACGGGAAGATCGCGCCCGATGGCGTCGGGATCCGTCCCCTCTCGCCTCCCGTCAGTGCGACCATGGAGGGCCTGACCCCCGCCCTCGACCCAACCTTCATCGGCGAGGCGATCGACATCGTCGGCGCATCCAACGTCCTCCGGGATGAAGACGTGGTCGCGGGGTTCTGCTCGGACTGGACCGGCCGGTTCATCGGGCGCGCATCGGCCGTGGTGCGACCGGGATCGACCGGAGAGGTCGAAGCGCTCGTGGCGTCGTGCCGCCGCCATGGCGTGGCGCTGGCGCTCCAAGGCGGCAACACCAGCCTCTCCGGAGGCACCGTCCCGTTGCGCGGTGAGGTCGTCTGCAGCCTCCGTCGGCTGACCGACCTCGACGTCGACCGCGTCGCCGGGCAGGCGTCGGTCGGCGCCGGCGTGGTGCTCGCCGACCTCCAGGAGGCCGCCTCCCGCGCCGGGTGGGCCTACGGGGTCGACATGGCCAGCCGGGGGAGCGCCACCATCGGCGGGAACGTGGCGACCAACGCCGGCGGGATCCGGGTGCTCCGCTACGGCGACACCCGGGCCCAGCTCCTCGGAGTGACCGCGGTGTTCGGCTCCGGCCAGGTCGTCTCTAATCTCGGCGGGCTCCTCAAGGACAACACCGGCTACCACCTCCCGGGCCTGCTGTGCGGCAGCGAAGGGACCCTTGGGGTGGTCACGGCCGCACGGCTGCGCCTGGTGCCGACCGCCCCCGAGCGGGTGGTGGCGCTCATCGGCTTCGGCTCCGCCCGCCAGGCCATCGAGGCCGCCTCGGCGGTCCGGCGCCGGCTCCCTCCGGTCTCGGCGATCGAGCTGTTCCTGGAGTCGGGGATGACGTTGGTGCGGGAGCACACCGGCCTGGCCGACCCGTTCGACCGGCCGTTCCCCGCCTACCTGCTGGTCGAGGCCAGCGACCAGGTCGACCCGACGCCCGTCTTCGACGACGCCCTTGCGTCGCTCGACGGGGTCGCCGACGTGGCGGTGGCCACCGACCCGGTGCGCGGTGCCAACCTGTGGCGGTACCGGGAGGCCCACACCGAGGCGATCGCCACCCGGGGCACCCCGCACAAGCTGGACATCGCCGTCCCGCTCGGCGTGCTCGGCGAGTTCATCGAGCGGGTGCCGGGCGTGGTGACGTCGCTCCGGCCAACGGCCGAGGTGTGGCTGTTCGGCCACGCCGGCGATGGCAACGTCCACGTGAACGTGACCGGGGTGGCGCCGGACGACGACGCGGTCGACGAGGCGGTGTTCAATCTGGCCGCCGAGTATGGGGGTTCGGTGAGCGCCGAGCACGGGATCGGGACGGCCAAGCGACGGTTCCTGCGGCTCAGCCGCACCGACAGCGAGGTGGCGGTGTTCGAGGCGCTGAAGCGGACCCTGGACCCGGACGGGGTCCTCAACCCGAGCGTGCTGCTCGAGCGCTGATCTACGCCGGCGCGCCCCGGAGGCGCTCCATGGCCCGTCGGAACGCCTCGGCCCGCTCCTGGTAGTTGGAGAACTGCCCGAAGCTGGCCGCCGCCGGCGAGAGCAGGATCACCGAATCCGGCGGTGCCCATGCGACCGCCATGTCGACCGCCGAGTCGAGGTCGCCGGTGTCGTGCACCTCGGCCGCCGAGCTCGCCGCGGCGATGGCGGTGTGGATGCGCTGGCCGTTGGCGGGCAATGTCGCCACGAATGTGGGGTCGCGGCGGGCCGCCACCCGCTCGGCCAGCGGCCCGTAGTCGATGCCCCGGTCGGCACCCCCGACGATCAGCGCGACCGCCTGGCCCTCGAACGCGTCGAGCGCCGCCACCGCAGCGAGCGCGTTGGTGGAGAGGCTGTCGTCGATGAAGCGCACGCCGCCCACCGACCCGATCTCGGACAACCGGCTGCCCAGGGCGACGAAGCCCCCGGCTGCCTTGGCCAG
Source organism: Acidimicrobiales bacterium (assembly GCA_050743525.1). Taxonomy (GTDB): domain Bacteria; phylum Actinomycetota; class Acidimicrobiia; order Acidimicrobiales; family RAAP-2; genus Palsa-461. Next base: position 3,135 of record JBOGFV010000280.1, on the reverse strand, counting down.
CGCTTCGTCGTCGCCGGCCTCCTCCACCCCGAGCGCCCGCATGCAGGCTTGCGCGATCAGTGCGTTGCGGCGGTTGTGCGATCCGACCAACCCGAGCGCGCTGGTCCAGCCGGCCGGGTCGTCCCGGACCCACTCGATGTTCGAGCCGAGTTGGGTCGTCTCGGCGCGGAGCTGGGCGCTCTCGCCATCGGCCACCGTGAGCTCGGCGCCGGGCTGGGTGCAGAGCGAGAGCTTGTCGGCGAAATAGCGCTCCACGCTGCCGTGCCAGTCCAGATGGTCGGGGGCCAACGACGTCACCGCGACGACCGGGGGGGCGCACCCGAGGTCGGTGGCCTGGAAGCTCGACACCTCGAGCGCGGTGAACTCGACCTCCTGGCGCAGCTCGGGGTCGTAGGGGAGGCGGCCGATGTTGCCGCCGACCAGGCAGCTCCGGCCCAGCCCCTGCAGCAGGTGTCCCACGATGCTGGTCGTGGTGCTCTTCCCCTTGGTTCCGGTGATGCACACGACCCGGTCGCGGTCGACCTCCTCGAGCCACAGCCCGAGGCCGCCCACCACCGCGACGCCCTGGTCGCCCAGCGCGGTCACGTCCGGGCGGTACCGGCTGATGCCGGGCGTCTTCACCACCACCTCACAGCGGGCCAGGGCCTCCCAGCCGCCCGAAGCGGTGGCCAGCACCGCGATGCCCGACTCCGATTCGGCGCGGGGCCGGTCGTCGGCGATGACGGGGGTCGCCCCGATGGCGAGCAGCTTGCGCAGGTTGGCCCCGCCTTCGACGCCCAGGCCCCACACGCCGACGGTCGCGCCGGCGAGGTCAGACCAGGAGATCCTGGGTCGCGAAGTCATCGGGGATGTCGTGGGGGTCGTGGGGCGCGAGCAGGGCGGCGACCTCGGCGGGGCCGACCGGGGGGAGGGCCTCGGCCAGCCGCCGGAGCAACGCGTCGTCGCGGCGATCGCCCCGCTCGGCGGCCAGCGTGGCGGCGGCGCGGCATTCGCCGACCTCGCCCACGCACTCGAAGGGCTTGGGGTCGGGCGACAGGCCGACCAACACGGCGAAGCGTTCGAACAGGTCGGGCCGGCCGAGCGGCTCGCGGCCGTCGAAGATGCCCTCCAGCTCGACCTTGGACAGGAACGGCGAGAGGACGAGGTCGATGAAACAGCACTTGTCGCACTCGCCACACCAGCGGTCGAGGCGCCGGGCCGGGTCGACCGCGAACGCGCGGTTGCAGCTGTGAAAGGCGCGGTGGTACTCGCCGAGCCGGGAGAAACGCTCGGCCACCCACACCTCGGTGTACGGGCGGAGCAACGAGAACACCGAGGGCCGGGAGCCCAACGCCGCCCCGACGGCCGCCGCGAAGGCGGTCTCGAACTCCCGGCTCTTCGAGAACTGGTGATTGACGACCTGGCCGTCGACCGTGAGGTTGCCGTCGGAGGCCGACCACTCGTTGGACATCACCAGCGCCTCGAAGCCGAGGCCGACCGCCGCGAGCACGCCGATGGCCGTGAGGATGCCGGTGATCGGGACATGGCCCTGGAGGAACCCGGTCTCGGTGGCCGGCTTGAGCACCTGGGGATCGAGGTGCCGGGTCACCCGCACGACCGGGAGACCAGTCAGCGGGACGACCCGCTCGATGGCGGCGAACGGCTGGGCGGGCGCGGACACGACGAACAGCGACGAGTCGGGGTGGGTGCGCTTCACCGCCTCCACCGTCACGATCGAGTCGACGCCCCCGCCGAAGGGGATCAGCGCCCGCCCGCCCTCGGGCGCATAGGGAATCGGCGGCCCGTCGCGGACCTCGGCCCGGAACTCGATGCCCGAGAGATCGAGCCGGTTGCGGAAGGCAAACTCGCCGAGGCCGCGCCGGTACAGGTCCCGCAGCATCGCGAGCTCGGCAGCGCGCACCGGCGTGTCGAGCTCGACGATCCCGGGCGCCCGGGTCTTGTAATACGAGACACCCGCCACCAGGTGGACGAGGCGGGCGGCCTCGCCGGCCCACGGGGTGCCCCAGTCGCCATCGCCGAGCTCGACCCGCTCGACGAACGGCCGCCCGTCGAGCTGGTAGCGGCAGGTGAGCGTCCCCGAGCCGTCGAGCTCGTGGCCGGCGTACGAGAACGTCGCGGTCACGACCGGATGCGGGCCAGTGCGGCGAAGCGCCCGCACGGCCCCTCGGCGCGGGCGCTGTAGAAGGGCCCGTCGGGCCCGGTGGGCTGGGCGGCCATGGAGATCCGATCGCCGTCGATGCCCGCCTTGACCAACACCGCATTGACCGCGGCGGCGAGGTCGAACCACCAGTGGCCCGGGCGGGACGGCTCCAGCGGGGCGCCGTGGCCCAACTTCGCGGTCGCGGCCCCGGCGACGTCCGGCCCGACCTCGTAGGAGAGACGGGCCACGGTGGGGCCGACCCCCGCGACGATGCGCTCGGTGCTCGCACCCAGCGCGCCCATCGCGCCGATGGTCGACTCGAGGACCCCGCCGAGCGTGCCGCGCCAGCCCCCGTGGGCGCAGCCGAGGACCCCGACCTCGGGGTCGCACAGGACGACCGGTGCGCAGTCGGCGACCAGGACGGCGAGGATCACGCCCGGATCGGTCGTCACCATGGCGTCGGAGGCCGGGACGGTGTCGGAGACCGAGCGGGAGCCGCGGCCCGCGTCGGCGGCCGAGATCGCCCGGACCGATGCCCCGTGGACCTGCTCGGCGACGACCAGGTCGTCGAGGGTGGCGCCGAGCGTGCGGAGGGCGCGCCGGCGGTTCTCGAGCACCGCCGGGGGCTCGTCCCCGACGTGGAGGGCCAGGTTGAGCGAGGCGAACGGCCCGGTCGAGACCCCACCACCCCGGGCCGTGACGACCGCCTCGACCGGCAGTCCGTCGAAAGCGGGCCAGGTCAGGACCTCGATTCCCTCGCGCTCACCCAGGCGGGACGCCGGGACGGTGCTCGTGCGGACCCGCGAATCGGAGGGGCACATGCGTCGGCCCACGTTAGCCACGCTTTGGGCGTTCCCGGCCGGTCCCGGGGCCGGCGGGGAGGTGGCTAGGGTGCCCAGCATGGCCGATCAGGCCCGGTTCACCGACCTGGCGCTCGAGCACATGCCGGCGCTGTACAGCGCGGCCCTTCGCATGACGCGCAACGCCGCCGACGC
>JBOGFV010000279.1:0-7371 GCA_050743525.1 Acidimicrobiales bacterium | reverse complement strand
GGTGGCGGCGGTCTCCGCCGCCGGCGGGTTCGGTTGCCTCGGCGCCTCGACCATGGGGGCCGACCAGCGGGTCGAGCAGATGACGGCCGTGCGGGCCGAGACCGACCTGCCGTTCGGGGTCGATTTGCTCGCCGTGATCGGCGGCGAACTGCTCCGGCGGGTCGAGCTCCTGATCGGCGGCGGGGCGAGCGTCTTCGTGGCCGGCCTCGGGGTCCCCATCGACGCCATCGATCTCTGCCACCAGCGCGGCGTGCTGGTGGCCAACATGTGCGGGAAGGTCTCCCACGCGGTTCGGGCGGTCGCGTCGGGGTGCGACCTGGTGGTCGCGCAGGGCACCGAAGCCGGCGGCCACACGGGGCTCGTGGCCACGATGCCCCTGGTCCCCCAGATCGTCGACGCGGTCGGCGACAAGGTGCCGGTGGTGGCGGCCGGCGGGATCTTCGACGGCCGCGGCCTGGCTGCCGCCCTGGCCCTCGGGGCGGACGGGATCTGGGTCGGGACGCGGTTCATCGCCACCCCCGAGGCTCGGGGGGTGCCCGGCTACAAGGACGCGCTGCTCGGCTCCGGCGAGGACGGGACGGTGATCTCGCGGGCGTACTCGGGTAAGCCGATGCGGGTGATCCGCAACGAGTTCACCGAACACTTCGTCGAACACCCCGAAGAGCTGCTCCCGTTCCCCAACCAGCTGGGCACCTCGATGGGCGCGAACGCCTGGCACTTGGGTGGCGACGAATCGACATCCGACGTCGACCTCACCAAGGAGGGCTTCCCGGCCGGCCAAGGGGTGGGCGCGATCGACGCGCTGGTGCCGGCCGGAGACTTGGTGGCTCGCTTCATGGCCGAGGCCGAGGCGGCGATGGGGCGCCTCGCCGGCATCGGCGCCCCGGGCTAGGAGTCGGATCCTCCGAGCACCCCGACCGGACAGGACACGCCGGTCCCGCCGAGGCCGCAGTAGCCGCCGGGGTTCGCGGCCAAGTACTGCTGGTGGTAGTCCTCGGCGTAAAAGAAGGGTCCAGCCGCGGCGATCTCGGTGGTGATCTCCCCGTAGCCGGCCGCCGCCAGTCGCTCCTGGAACGAGGCCTCGACCTCGGCCGCCGCCGCCCCCTGCTCGTTGGAGGTCGCGTAGATGGCCGAGCGGTACTGGGTGCCCACGTCGTTGCCCTGCCGCATCCCCTGGGTCGGGTCGTGGCTCTCGAAGAACAGGCTCAGCAGCTGGTGGTAGCGGACCTTGGCCGGATCGAAGACGACCAGGACGACCTCGGCGTGACCAGTGTGCCCGCTGCACACCTCCTCGTACGTCGGGTTGGGCGTGGAGCCGCCGGCATAGCCGACCGCGGTCGTGTACACGCCGTCGATCGGCCAGAACTTGCGCTCGGCTCCCCAGAAGCAGCCGAGCGCGAACACCGCCTCCTCCATCCCGGTGGGGAAGGGTGGGGCGATCGGCGTGTCGAGGACCAGGTGCTTGCCCGGGTGCACGATCGGCGTCGACCGGCCGGGGAGCGCCTCGGCGGCGTCGATCATCTGGGTCTTGTGGCTCGAGAACAGCTTCATCGTCTTCCCTCCGGTTCCGACCGGCCGAACGCCGGTCAGGCGACGACCACGCCCTTCCAGAACGCGATCCGGTCCTTGATCTGCGTGGCCGCGTCCTTCGGGTCCGGGTAATACCAGGCGCCGTCGGCCGCCTTCTCCGCGTCCACCACCACGTCGCGGTAGCTGGCGATCCCCTTCCACGGACAGGTGGTGTGCGACCCGCTCGGCTGCAGATACTGGTGCTGCACCGACTCCGGCGGGAAGTAGTGGTTGCCCTCGACGATCACCGTTTCGTCACTTTCGGCGATGACGGTCCCGTTGAATGTCGCGCGCACGGTCACAGGTTCGAGCATACCGACCGGGGCCCGCGATTTGACCTCGTTGTCCCTGTTCGGAGTGCCTGCCGGCCGCCCGGTCGGTCGCGGAGGATCGGACCGGCCCCACCACTACGGTGGAAGGGAAGCCGTCCCCACGCGCTAGGGAATCCTGGCCAATCCAAGCGACCGGAAAGGTCTGCCGATGGCCCCAACCGACCCCGAGGCCCGCTCCTCCTCGCTCCAGGCTCGCTATTCGCGCGTCCGCGAGCACACCGAGGACCTGGCCGCTCCGCTCAGCCCCGAGGACCAGACGGTCCAGTCGATGCCAGACGTGAGCCCGACCAAATGGCACCGGGGCCACACCACCTGGTTCTTCGAGACCTTCGTCCTGCCGCGCCACGACCACGACCACTCGGTGTTCCACCCGGCGTTCGGCTACATCTTCAACTCGTACTACGAAGCGGTTGGTTCGCGGCACCCCCGTGACCGGCGCGGGGTGATCTCCCGTCCCGGCGTCGGCGAGATCGCCGACTACCGAGCCCACGTCGACAAGGCGATGGCGGAGCTGTTCGACGCCCGAGCTGCCGACGGGACGTTGTCGCTCGTCGAGCTCGGCCTCAACCATGAGCAGCAGCATCAAGAGCTCCTCCTCATGGACATCAAGCACGTCCTGTCGTGCAACCCGATCGCCCCCGAATACCGGCCCAGTGACGGGCTGCCCGTCGCGGTGTCGAACCGGCTCGGGTGGGCCGAGCACGACGGCGGGGTGGTGGAGGTGGGCCACACCGGCGACGGCTTCGGCTTCGACAACGAGTTCCCCCACCACAAGGCGCTCGTCCCGCCGTTCGCGCTGGCCGACCGGCTCGTGACCTGCGGCGAGTGGCTCGAGTTCATCGACGACGGTGGCTACGCGAACCCCGAGTTGTGGCTGTCCGACGGGTGGGCGACCGTCAACCAACAGCACTGGGGGGCGCCGCTGTACTGGTCTCGCGTCGACGGCGAGTGGCTCGAGTTCACCCTCACCGGCTCCCGACCGGTCAACCCGAGCGAGCCGGTCTGTCACGTCAGCTACTACGAGGCCGACGCGTATGCGCACTGGACCGGGCTGCGGCTGCCGACCGAGACCGAGTGGGAGGCCATCGCGGCCAACTTCGCCCCCACCACCACCGAGCACCTCCACCCCGTCCCGGGTGATCGGCCGATGGGCGACCTGTTCGGCGAGGTCTGGCAGTGGACGGCCAGTCCGTACGCGCCGTACCCGGGCTTCAGGGCCGCCCCAGGCGCGGTCGGTGAGTACAACGGCAAGTTCATGGTCAACCAGCACGTCCTGCGGGGCGGAGCTTGCGTGACCCCCGAGGGCCACACCAGGGCGTCCTACCGGAACTTCTTTCATCCGGCGTCACGATGGGCCTTCAGCGGGGTCCGGCTCGCCCGGGACAGCTGATCACCGCGACTCGCTGAATTCATGGGCGACTCCACCCTCACCGTCGAAGTCTTCCTGACCGCCGCGCAGCTGCGCCGCGCGCTGGAGGACGACGTCCGCACCGGGCTCAGCGCGACGCCGAAGTCCCTCCCGCCGCTGTGGTTCTATGACGAGGCCGGCAGCCAGCTGTTCGAGGAGATCACCCGGCTGCCCGCGTACCACCCGACCCGGGCCGAGCGGCGGCTCCTCACCGAGCACGCCGGCCCGATCGCCCGCCTGGCCGGGGCCGACACCCTCGTTGAGCTGGGCGCGGGCGCCTGCGACAAGACCCGCCTGCTGCTCGACGCCATGCGCGGCGTTGGCCGGCTCGAGCGCTACATCCCCTTCGACGTGAGCGACGACTTCCTTCGGGACGCGGCGGCCGGCCTCATCGACGAGTACGAGGGGCTGTCGGTCCACGCGATCGTCGGCGACTTCCGCCGCCACCTCGACCAGATCCCGACCGAGGGGGACCGGCTCGTCGCGTTCCTGGGCGGCACCATCGGCAACCTGGTGCCGACCGAACGGCAGCGGTTCCTCGGCCGCCTCAATGCCACGATGGGCGCCGGGGACCACCTGCTGCTCGGGGCCGACCTCGTCAAGGATCCGGCCACCATCGTTGCCGCTTACGACGACTCGCTGGGCGTGACCGCCGCGTTCAACCGCAATGTGCTGAGTGTCATCAATCACGAGCTCGATGCCGACTTCGTACCCGACGCCTTCGACCACGTGGCGCTCTGGAACGAGGAGGAGCGCTGGATCGAGATGCGACTGCGGTCCCGGCGCGGCCAGGCGGTCCGGGTCGCGGTCCTCGACCTCGACGCCGAGTTCGAGGCCGGCGAGGACCTCCTCACCGAGATCAGCGCCAAGTTCAGGGCCGACGAGCTCGAGCAGGAACTGGGCGCCGCCGACTTCACGGTCGATGCGATGTGGGGGCAGGCCGACGGCGAGTTCGTGCTCGTGCTGGCCCGCCCGGCCCGCTGAACCCGGGCGGTTCGGCGAACCGGACCTAGGGTGCGCAGGTGGCCGCCAAGCCCGCCGACGAGGTCGTGATCGAGGCGGCCGGCCACGAGGTCCGCATCACCAGCCCGAACAAGGTGCTGTTCCCCGAACGGGGTGAGACCAAGCTCGACCTGGTCCGCTTCTACCAGTCGGTGGAGGGTCCGCTCATGGCGGCGATGAACAGCCGTCCGGTCCTGCTCCAGCGTTTTCCGAATGGGGCCACCGGGCCGTCGTTCTTCCAGAAGCGGGTCCCGGAGGCCCGGCCCGACTGGCTCGAGACCGCGGTCGTCTCCACCCCCAACGGAACCACCTCCCAGGCCCTGGTGGTCCAGGACCTGGCCCACGTCCTCTGGGCGGTCAACCTGGCCTCGCTCGGCTTCCACGTGTGGCCGTCCCGGGCGGACGACCTCGAGCACGCCGACCAGCTCCGCATCGACCTCGACCCCACCCCCGGCGTCACCTTCGCGATGGTGCAGGAGGCGGCGGCCGAGACCCGGACGTTGTTCGAGGAGCTCGGGGTCAACGCACTCCCCAAGACGACGGGCAATCGGGGCGTTCACGTCTTCGCCCACCTGCTCCCCCGCTGGACCTCTTACGACGTGCGCGCCGCGGCGCTGGCGGTGGCCAGGGAGCTGGAGCGGCGGCGGCCCGACCTGATCACGGCGGCATGGTGGAAGGAGGAGCGCGGCACGCGGGTCTTCGTCGACTTCAACCAGAACGCGCCGCACAAGACGATCTTCGGCGCGTGGTCGGTCCGGGCCCGGGCTGGCGCCCAGGTGTCCACGCCGTTCGAGTGGGACGAACTCGACGCTGTGGCGCCTGATGAGCTTACGATCGCCTCCGTGCCGGCCCGGGTAGCCGAGCACGGCGATCCGTGGAAGGCCATGAACGCCGACCCACAGTCGCTCGAGGCGGTGCTCGAACTCCACGAACGCGACCGTGCGGCTGGCCTCATGGACGCTCCGTGGCCGCCCGTGTACCCGAAGATGCCCGGCGAGCCGCCTCGGGTTGCGCCCAGCCGAGCCAGGAAACCGAAGACCGACCCGGAGTAAATCTCCCATCGACTCAGGAGGCTGCATGACGACCCTTACCGACCGTCCGAACACGGCTCTGCTGGTCATCGACGTCCAGAACGGCGTGGTCGAGGGCGCCTTCAACCGCGACGCCGTGATCGGGAACATCACTGCCCTGGTCGACCAGGCCCGGTCCGAAGGGGCGCCGGTGGTGTGGGTCCAGCACATCAACGAGGCGCTCGTCCCCGACACCGAACCGTGGGAGTTCGTCCCGGAGCTGAAGCGCCACGACGACGAGGAGCTCGTCCCGAAGCGCTATGGCGACTCGTTCGAGGACACCTCGCTCGAAGAGGTGCTCGCCCGGCTGGGGGTCGGCCGTCTCGTCGTAACGGGCGCCCAGACCGATGCCTGCATCCGGTCGACCATTCACGGGGCCTTCACGCGCGGCTACGACGTGAGCCTGGTGGCCGATGCCCACACCACCGAAGACCTCACCAGCTACGGTGCTCCTCCGCCCGACCAGGTGATCGCGCACACCAATCTGTACTGGGCCTTTCAGAGCGCCCCCGATCGCAGCGGCGAGGTGGTGCCCACAGCGGCCGTCAGCTTCTCGACCCGTGACGGCGCCCGGAGCGAGGAGCGTTAGTCGACGGCGCGACCGAGCAGTGCGGCCAACCGGTCGATGGGCGGGGCGTCGGCCGGCCGTGGTCGGCTCCTGCCCTGCGCGGCCAGCTACCGACGACCGGAGTCGAACCCTCCGCGCTGAGGGCTACCTACTTGGCGTGCCGCAGTTCGATGCCGGCCTCCGGCACCGCCGCGTGAAAGGTGAAGCTCTCCTCCACATAGAGGTGCACGCGCTCGGCGTCGTGGTGGTCGTAACCGATGGCGATGTCCTCGCCGCTCTCGAGGCAGAAGTCGTCGCCGCGCTGGCTCACCACCACCGCGGCCTCCACGCCGGGTGCCCACACGATCGGGCCGCCCAGGATCTGGCGGAGGTGGTCGAACACCAGCAGCCCGCCGTGCTCGGTCGTCTCGACCACGCCGGTGTACTCCTCGGGGCCGAGGGCGAGGCCGTAGGGGCCCTGGACGCCGGCGTCGAGGAGCGCCTGCACGGCCCGGGCCACGCCGCCCGGATACTTGGCGTAGTCGCCCGAGAGCCCGATCGGCTGGTGAGGCGACGCCTCGGTGATGCCGGTGATCCCGGCCGCCTGCCAACCGTGGAAGACGGCGATGTTCTCGGCGCGTGCGATCCGGCGGGCCGCGGTGCCGAGCTCGTCCAGGTCGATGTCGGGGGCGCCCCGGTCGGCAGCCAACAGCTCGTCGCGGGCGACGCGGAACGGCGACCGCAGCTCCACGAGCGGGAGCACCCGGCGCTGCTTGGCCGAGAGCCCGTCCGCCGGGGTGGCGTCGAGATCGGTCGTCCGACCGAGGTTCTTGGCCGAATGCTCCCAGCCCTGGGGGCCGACGAACTCGACCAGCTTGCGGGCCGCCAGGGCCGCGACGAGCTGGCTGCGGCCTTCGGCGTCGATCTGGTCCCAGGCGGCGTCGGTGATCGGCGCGTGCTCGCGCAGCAGGTGGTTCATGGGAGCGGCTCCTTCAGGCTCCCGATCCCGAGCGAGCCCGATCCCGACGGAGCGGGCGAGCCGCCCTCTCCCATCGCGTCCTCCTCGACCTCGGCGACCGGGGCAGATGTGAACAGATAGGTCCGGAGGTTCTTGTCGAGGACCGGATCGTGGCGCCGCAGCCATTCGAGCGTCATGACGGCGTGCTCCTTCTCCTCGTCGCGGTTGTGGGCGAGGACGGCGGCCAGCTCCGGATCAGAGGTCGCATCGACCCGCTGGTCGTACCAGTCGACCGCCTCGAGCTCCTCCTGCAGCGACACGATCGCCCGGTGGCGGTCGATGGTGTCGCCGGACAAGAGCTCGGCGGGCTCGTGCAGCCCGGCGCTCTGGGCCATGGGGGTGCTCCTTTCTTGCCCCCCACCGCGGTCGACGACCCGGACGGCCGTCCTCACGCGTGCGAGCGGGTCCGAGGCCGGTGCCACACC
>JBOGFV010000278.1:0-2084 GCA_050743525.1 Acidimicrobiales bacterium | reverse complement strand
GCACCACACCGTGCCGAGGCGGCGGCGCCACCGCACGGTGTCAGCGACGAGGTCGGTCTTCACGCTCACTGCCACGACCGGGCCGTCCCAGCCGAGGATGGCCGGGATCGCGATCGCACTCGTCTTGCCACTCTGGGTCGGGCCGACCACCGCGACCGACTGCGACCGCTCGGTCCACACCGGATGGGCGAGCGCCCGCCCGGTGGTGACACCGATGTGGATGCGGCCCCGGCCCCCGATCCGCAGTGACGCCAGGTCCCGCCCGGTTGCCCACCGGGCGCCGCTCGAAGCGCGACGGGGCCGGGCCCCGAGCGATCGTGACCCGATGAGGCCGGCCGCGAGCGCGCCGGCCGACGCCAGAGCCAGCGCGCCGCTCACCGCTGACCCATCGCGCCGTCGGTGTCGACCAGGGCCCGCTCCATCGCGCCGACCACGTGGCGGACGAGGAACGAGCGCCGTCCCACCTTCCACAGCGCGACGCCCTTGCGCAGCTGCGGCACCAGCTCGGCTTCGGTGCTCGACAGCGACAACAGCTCGGTGGCCCGGGCGACCTCGCCGGGTGGCTGTGCGTAGATGACCAGCGTCTCGGAGTCGCTGAGCAGGCCCTCGGCCAGCCCGACCTGCTCGGAGCCCGCCGAGCCGACGGTGCTCAGGTCACTGAGCCGGTGCAGCGCCGCGACATTGGCCACCCCGTGGGCGCGCGAGAGCTTCCAGGAGGCCTGCAGCCATCGGGCGACGCCGAGGTTGGCCAGGATCGCCCAGGCCTCGTCGACGACCAGGAAGGAGGGCCCGCCCTGGCCGTCGTCGCGGGTGACGGCGGCCTGGAGCCACGCCGTCGCACAGGCCATGAGGACCCCGAGCGCGCCGCTGGCGTAAAGGGCCGAGAGGTCGAGCACGACGAGCGGGCCGGACAGGTCGAGGCCCTCGCTCGTCTCCCCGTCGAACATGCCCCGCAGGTCCCCGTCGACCAGCCGGCGCAGCTCGAGCGCGACGTCCCGTCCGTCCTCGAGCAGGGTCGCCCGGTCCGTGCGGATGCGCGACGCCGACTCCTCGTCGGGATCGAGCAACGCCGCGACCACCCGGGGCAGCGTCGGCACCGGCGCGGCGCGGCGGAGCGACACCAGCGCGAGGTCGACCGCCGCCCGCTCGCGAGGGGCCAGCGGTCGACCCAGGCACGCGCAGGCCAGGGAGGCGAGCAGCTCGCTCTGGCGACGGGCCGGGTCATCGGGACCACCGGCGGCGTGGGCCGCCACCTTGACCGGGTCGAGCGGGTTGAGGCGCACCTGACCGCCGGGGCGCAGGGCCACCGGCCGCACGCCCCACAGCTCCGCCAACCGCCCGTACTCGCCCTTCGGGTCCACCACCCAGGCTCGGCGGCCGAACACCGCTTGGCGCCATAGGTAGGTCTTCAGCAGGGCGCTCTTGCCCCGGCCGATCTGGCCGAAGACGAGCATGTTGGGGTTCGAGACCACCCCGTCGAGGTACAGCTCGAAGGGGTCGAAGACGAACGAGCCACCCAGCAGGTCGTGGCCGATCAGCACGCCCCGGTGGCCGAGGCCGGCCTCGGCGATGAGCGGGTAGGCGGCCCCGAGGTTGCGGGTCGTGACGGCGTGGGCCGGGACCGAGAAGCCGGCCTGCGCCCTCACGCGAGGCCCCGGCACAGCGGCAGCGTGCACAGGAGGGCCCGATCCTGGTCGCCGTAGAGGCGGCGCAGCTCGAGGCGGGCCTGGCCGGCCGCGTGCTCGGTGGTCTGGCACCAGTCCTCCAGCTGCGCGGCGGTGGGCGCAGTCACCGTGACGTAGCCGCTGAACCGGTAGGAGCCGTGCCCGTCGGCCAGCTCGGCCTCGCGCCGGACCACCAGCTCGGCCTCCTTGGCCCGCCGGGCGGTCGAGAGGAACCCGCCTCGTCGACGCAACTCCGAGTCGGCGATGTCGGCCGTCCGGGCCTGCTCGACGGCCCGGACCGCCTTCGACGGGCTCATCGGCTCCATCACCATCGAGACGGACCGGCGCAGCGGGCCGAGGAGCACCGGCGCGAGGAAGTCCGGCCCCACGTCGACCCGCGGCCACTCGGCGATCCAATAG
>JBOGFV010000277.1:0-4949 GCA_050743525.1 Acidimicrobiales bacterium | reverse complement strand
CTCCGTGGTCCCTCGGTCGCGATGGGCGCGACCGTAAGCTGGCCCGGTGACCGCCGCGGAACTGGAACGGCTGCTCACCCTGCTCGACCAGTGGGACGGCTCCGATCTCCACCTGAAGGCGGGGGCGCCGCCCCGCATGCGCATCAACGGCGAGCTGCGGACCCTGGTCGACGAGCTCCCGCTCGGACCCGAGGACACCGCTGCGATCGCGGCGTCGATCGCTCCGCCGCGGGTCGCCGAGGCGTTCCACCGCCACCACGAGGTCGACTTCGCCTACTCGGTGCCGGGGTTGGCCCGATTCCGGGTCAACGCCTTCTACCAGCGATCGACCGTGGCGCTGGTGTTCCGGCGGGTCCGCGCCGCGCCGGCGACCCGCGTCGAGCTCGGCCTCCCCGAGGTCGTCTACGAGCTCGCCTCCGAGCAGCGCGGCCTGGTGCTGGTGACCGGCCCGACCGGCTCGGGCAAGACGACGACGCTGGCGTCGATGGTCGACCACATCAACCGGACCCGGGCCTGCCACATCGTCACCATCGAGGACCCCATCGAGTACCTGCACCGTGACCAGCTGTCCGCGATCGAGCAACGCGAGGTCGGCTTCGACACCGACTCGTTCGCCACCGCGATGCGGGTCGTCCTCCGCCAGGACCCCGACGTCATCTTGGTCGGCGAGATGCGGGACCGGGAGACCGCGTTCGCGGCGCTGACCGCCGCCGAGACAGGCCACCTGGTGCTCACCACCCTGCACACCATCAACGCCACCGAGACCGTCACCCGAATCGTCGACTTCTTCCCGCCCCACCAGCAGCAACAGATCCGGGTCTCGTTGGCCGGCTCGCTGAAGGGCACCGTCGCCCAGCGACTGGTCCGGCGGGCCGACGGTTCGGGCCGGATCGCGGTGCTCGAGATCATGGTGGCCAACGGCCGGATCCGGCAGTGCATCCTCGAAGCCGAGACGACGTCGGAGATCGAGCAGATCGTGGCCGAGGGCGAGTACTACGGCATGCGGACCTTCGACCAGTCGCTGGCCACCCTCATGGAGGAGGGCGTGATCTCCCTTCAGGAGGCCCTCGAGGGAGCAACCAACCCTCACGACCTCCGGGTGATGCTCGAACGCCGCGGCCTGGTCCGGACCGGTTCGGGCTAATCCTCCCTAACGGGACGCCACCGTCCCGAGCACGATCACCGCGATCGCCGCCGTCCCCGTTATCGCGCCGAGCGGGAGCGCCCGCCTGCGGATCAGCGCCGCCCCGGCCAGGACGGCAGTCACCGCCACCGGCCCCCACCGCGGGACGATCCAGCCGGCCGCGAAGCCCCACGCCATGCAGGCGGCCGCCGCCGGGAACCGAGTTGGGCCGGCCGAGCCCCCCATGGCCACCGAGAACCCCCACGCCGCCAGCGCCGCGCCGGCGCCGATCCCGGCCCACCCGAGGCGGGCCGGGTCGTGGGCGCTGAGCGCCACCGCGACCAGCGTGGCCGAGGCCCCCGCCGCCACCCATCCGAGCACCCCCGGCACCGGCTGGCCGTCGAGGTCGATCGCGACGAGGGCAAGCGACGCCGCGACGACCGCATCGAGCGATGCGATCGGCTCGACCCGTTGGGTCCCGAGTGCGACGGTGACGAAAAGTGCCGCGGTCGCAAGCTCCACGAGCGGGTAGCGCGCCGAGATCGTCGCCCTGCAATGGTGGCAACGGCCCCGCAGGGCCAGCCACGAGACCACCGGGATGTTGTCGATCGGCCGCAGCGGAGTCCCGCACGACGGGCAATGCGACGGAGGATGGACGATCGACTCGTGGCGGGGCAGGCGCCACACCACGACGTTCAGGAACGAGCCGATGAGCAGCCCGAGCCCCCCGCTCACGACCGTGCTCAGGAGGCGGGTCGCGGCGGACTCCATCGCCGGACGACTGTACCGTCCCTCGACCAGCACGAACGTCCTGGTAGATGGCGGAAATAACGGTCGTGAGGTCCCCCAGTTCCGGAGGGGCCACTTCTAAGCTGGATCGGCATGGCTCTGCCCGGATCCAGGGTCCGGGACGAGCCGGCTCGAGGGGAGGCCATGCCGGAGCACCAGGGCCGTCACCGCGGATCCCCCGAGTCGATCATCGGGGGCGTCGCATCGGCCGCGACTACGAGGACTTGGGTTGGGTGAGTGACACTGCGACGGCGACTGCCCGCCGTCTGGCCGAGGACCACAACCTCCGGTTCGTCGACTTGACGAACACCGCCCTCGCCCCCGGCGCCGCCTCGATCATCCCCGAGGGGGTGGCCCGCCACCGTCGGGCCGTGCCGATGGGTCGACGGCTGGGCACGCCCGTGATCGCGATCGCGGATCCGAGCGACATCGTGGCCATGGACGACCTGCGGGCCGCACTCGGGCGCGAGTTCTTCGCCGTGGTCGCCCGCGAGGACCAGATCGACCGGGCGATCGACCGCCTGTACTCGCCCGACCAGCAACCGGACGAGCCGCCGGCCCCGGCCGCCGAGGCCCAGCCGCCCCGGGTGGAAGCCAAACCGTTCACCGGGGCGCCGCAGGCCGAGTGGCCCCGGACCCCGGACCCAGCCCCGCCGGAGCCGGTCGATCCTGGGCCCGCCCCGCCGGCTGTCGCCCCGCGGCAGATGCCGATGCCGATGCCACCGACGGCCTGGACGGCGCCGAGCGAGGAACGGATCTCCGCCCCGCCGCCACCGCCCGTCGCCGCGCCAGCTACCGAGCCCGAGCGGGTGCTCCCGGCGGTGGCCGAGGTGCCGGTCATGCCGCCGCCCCCGCCAGGGTTCGGGGACCTGGCCGCGGCGGCCCAGACGGTCGCAGGGGGCGACTCGTCGGCCAGCTCACTGCCGCGGGAGGCTCCGCCGCTCGCTCGGGTGCTCGTCGAGGCGGGCCGGGTGTCCGAGGCCGACATGCTGCGGGCCCTCCAGCAGATCGCCGAGACCGGCGAGTCGCTGGCCCGGTACCTGTTCAACCTCAGGGCCGCGACCGAGGACGACCTCGTGTGGGCGATGGCCCAGGAGGTCGGGCTCGAGTTCGTCGACCTCAACCAGGTCAACATCGACCGGGCCGCGGTCGCCCTCATCCCTCAGTCGACCGCCGAGCACCACATGGTGCTGCCGATCGCTTTCGAGAACGGCGTCCCGGTGGTCGCCATGGCCAACCCGACCGACGTGTTCGCCATGGACGATCTGCGCACGATCATGGGCACCAACTTCAAGCCCGTGGTCGCGACCCGCTCGCAACTGGTCACCTTCAACCGGATCGCGCGCGACTCGACCATGGAGGTCTCGGCGCTCGCCCAAGATGCCGCGGCGGCCTCGAGCTCGGTGAGGGAGCTCGAGAGCATCCAGTCGGTCGTCGAGGACGCCCCGATCATCCGCTACGTGAACCTGCTGATCCTGCAGGCGCTGAACGAGCGGGCCTCGGACATCCATATCGAGCCCAAGCCCGACGCCCTGAAGATCATGTTCCGGATCGACGGCGTGATGCACGAGGCCTCGACCGCCTCTTCGGCCATCGCGGCGGCGGTGGTGAGCCGGCTCAAGGTCATCGGCGACATGGACATCACCGAGCACCGGATCCCCCAGGAGGGCCGGGTCACCCTCACCGTGAGCGACCGCCAGATCGACCTGCGGCTCCAGACCCTGCCGAGCGTGTGGGGCGAGACGGTGGTCATGCGGGTGCTCGACAAGTCCCAGAGCCTGCGCTCCCTGCCCGAGCTCGGCTTCGCGGCCGACACCCTGGACCGTTTCGCCCAGTCCTACAAGAAGCCCTACGGGGTGATCGTGGTCACCGGCCCGACCGGGGCCGGCAAGACGACCACGCTGTACTCGACGCTGATCGAGATCCTCTCGCCCGCGAAGAGCGTGGTCACGGTGGAGGACCCCGTCGAGTACCAGATCGACGGGGCGACCCAGGTCCAGATCAACGCCAAGGCCGGCCTCACCTGGTCCACCGCGCTCAAGTCGATCCTGCGGGCCGACCCCGACATCGTCCTCATCGGCGAGATCCGGACCAGCGACACCGCCACCATTGCCATGGAGGCCGCGCTGAGCGGTCACCTTGTGCTGACGACGCTGCACACCAACACGGCCGCGGCGACGCCGCTGCGGCTGACCGAGATGGGCATCGAGCCCTTCCTCGTGACCTCGGCGGTGGGCAGCGTGCTGACCCAGCGGCTCGCCCGGGTGCTGTGCACGGTGTGCAAGGAGCCCTATGCGGCATCCGAGAAGGACTTCTTCGCGGCGGGCTACAGCGACACCGACATCGAGGGGTTGGATACCTCGACCCTGCACCGGGCGGTGGGCTGCCGCACCTGCGGCAACACCGGCTACATCGGTCGCATGGTGCTGGCCGAGGTCATGAACGTCACCGAGGAGATCGACCGGATGATCATCGAACAGGACTCAATCGAGAGCATCGAGCGAAAGGCGTGTGAGCAAGGAATGCGAACACTGCGTGCCGACGGCCTGATGAGGGCGGTACAGGGGCACACCACCCTCGAAGAAGTTCTCCGGGTGGTCATGTGAGCCCCGCCTCGAACGCCAGCCGCGCCGAGTGGTCGCGGCGGCTCGGCCGCGCGCTCGTGGCTGGAGGGTTCATCTCCGAGCAGTCGGTGGCGACGTACCTCGTCCAGGCCACCGAGCACAACATCCCGCTCAGCGTCATCCTCGTGCAACGGGAACCCGAGCTCCGCGACGTCGTCCTCAACACGCTCGGCCAGCTGGCCCGGATGCGGGTGGTCGACCTCGACATCGAGCCGCCGGTCGGCGAGATCCGGGCCCTCCTGCCGCCGATGATGGCCCTCGAGCACCGGGCCGTCCCGCTGCGCATGGCCGGCCACCAGGTCGTGACCGCCTTCGCCGAGCCGCCCGAGCCCGACGACGTGGCGGCGCTGGCCGGGATGCTCGGCCGGGAGATCGTCCCGGTGCTGTCCAACCCGCTCACGGTCGACCGCATG
>JBOGFV010000276.1:0-6018 GCA_050743525.1 Acidimicrobiales bacterium | reverse complement strand
GTGCAGGCACGCCGCGTTCGCCCAGGTGGCAGCCGGGTCCGTCCATGCGCCCGAAATACTTTGACGCCGAAGTATCATGGCATCATGGCAGATCGGCGACGGTGGCAGGACGAATTCGACCGATCGTCGTTCCGGGGGGTCCCGTTCGAGACCATGTCGGGTGTCCCCCTCGAGCCGGTCTACGGGCCGGAGGACGCCGAGCTCCCCGGGCAGTTCCCCTACACCCGTGGCCCGTACGCCTCGATGTACCGGTCCCGCCTGTGGACGATGCGCCAGTTCGCCGGGTTCGGCACCGCCGAGGACACCAACGCTCGGTTCAAGGAGCTGCTGCGCTCGGGGGGCAACGGCCTGTCGACCGCCTTCGACATGCCGACCCTCCTCGGCCGAGACTCCGTCGACGCGCTGGCCATGGGAGAGGTCGGCCGGGCCGGCGTGGCGGTCGACACCCAGGCCGACATGGAGTCCCTGTTCGACGGGATCGACCTTGGCGCGGTCAGCACGTCGATGACGATCAACTCGGCCGCACCGGTGGTCATGGCCATGTACGTCGGGGTCGGCGACCGCACCGGGGTCGAGCGCCAGGCGCTCAGCGGGACCCTTCAGAACGACATCTTGAAGGAGTACCAGGCCCAGAAGGAGTACGTGTTCCCGCCCCGGCCGAGCATCCGGCTGGTCTCCGACGTGATCCGGTTCGCGGCCGCCGAGCTGCCGCGGTGGCACCCGGTGTCGATCTCCGGCTATCACATCCGAGAGGCCGGCTCGACGGCCGCCCAGGAGCTCGCCTTCACCCTGGCCAACGGGTTCGCCTACGTGGAGGCGGCGCTGGCCAGCGGCCTCTCGGTCGACCAGTTCGGCCCGCGGCTCAGCTTCTTCTTCAACGCCCACATCGACTTCTTCGAGGAGATCGCCAAGTACCGGGCGGCCCGCCGGATCTGGGCCCGGTGGCTGCGCGACCGCTACGGGGCGACCGACCCGCGCTCGCTCCAGCTGCGGTTCCACACCCAGACGGCCGGGGTGTCGCTGACAGCGCAGCAGCCCGAGGTGAACCTGGCCCGGGTGGCGATCGAGGCCCTGGCCGGAGTGCTGGGCGGGACTCAGAGTCTCCACACCGACTCCTTTGACGAGGCGCTGGCCCTGCCAACCGACAAGTCGGCCCGCCTGTCGCTGCGGACCCAGCAGGTCATCGCCGAGGAGACCGGGGTCGCCCACGTCGCCGACCCGCTCGGCGGCTCCTGGTTCGTCGAGTCGCTCACCGACGAGCTCGAGCGCCGGGCCGAGGAGGTGTTCGCGCACCTGCTCGAGGTCGGGGACGGCTCCATGCTGGAGGGCGTCGTCGGCTGCGTCGAGGACGGTTGGTTCTGCCAGGAGATCGCCGACTCCGCCTACGAGTTCCAGTCCAAGATCACCGCCGGAAAGTGGGTCCACGTCGGCGTGAACGGCTACACCGAGGGCGACGACGAGCAGCCCCCCACCCTCTACATCGACCCGGCGGTCGAGGAGCGGCAGCTGAAGCAGCTCGCCGACGTCAAGCAGCGGCGCGACGACGACGCGGTGCGCGACTCCCTCGACCGGCTCCGGCGGGAGGCCGCCGACCCGACCCTCAACCTCATGCCTGCGCTCATCGAGGCGTCCGGCCGCTACGTCACCGTGGGCGAGTCGATGGGCGCGCTCGAGTCGGTCTTCGGGACCTGGATCGAACGCGCCTTCGTGTAGTGGCCGACCGACCGATCAGGGTGCTCCTGGCCAAGATCGGCCTCGACGGCCACGACCGGGGCCTGCGGGTGGTGGCGCGGATCCTGCGGGACGCCGGCGTCGAGGTGGTCTTCGCCGGGCTCCGCCAGACCCCCGAGATGGTGGCGGCCGCCGCCACCCAGGAGGACGTCGATCTGGTCGGGATCTCCATGCACAACGGCGCCCATCTCACCATCGCCCCCGCCGTCATCAAGGCGCTGCGCGACGTCGGGCTCACCACCCCGTTGGTGGTGGGTGGGATCGTGCCCGACGTCGACATGGACAAGATGCGCGAGGCCGGGGTGGCCGCGGTGCTCGGGCCGGGTGCCTCCAACGACGAGGTGGTGGCGGTGGTCCGGGCCGCCGCGGCCGACGGCGCCCGGTGACGCTCACCGAGACCGAGGGTGCCGCCGGGCCTTCGGCGTCGACCCCGACACGGTCAGCCCGGTGGTCGTTCCTCACCCGCATGGACCTCTGGGTCCTGGCCGTGTTCGGGATCTGGCTGGTGCTGGTGTTGGTGGGGCTGTTCGTGGCGCTCCACGTCCTCGAGCCGCGCCTGTCGCTGCACGACGGGTTCCGGACGGTCGTCGTCAACAGCGATGCCGGGTGGCTCCGGGAGATCAATGTGCTCGGCTACCAGTGGAATGGCAACGCCAACGTGGCGAGCGACATCGCCTTCCTGCCCGTCTACCCGCTGGTGGTGGCGGCGGTCCACGCGCTCGGACTGGGCTGGAACGGCGCCTGCTTCCTGGTGAGCGTGGTGTGCCAGGGCGTGACGCTGCTGCTCCTCGGTCGGCTGCTGACGACGACCGGCGCCACGGCGCGACAGATCCGCTGGGCCATCGGCTTCGCGCTCGTCTACCCGGCGGCCCTGTTCGCGGTGACCGGCTTCGGCACCACCATGCTCAACCTGTGCGTGGTCGGCGCGCTGCTGCTGCACCGACGGGGCCATCGGACCGGGGCCTTCGTGGTGGCCGGGCTGGCCACGGGGCTGTACTACACCGGCCTGGCCGTGCCGGTCGCGCTGGTGGTCGCGGAGCTGCGGGCCCGGGGGACCCGCTCGGTGGTGTCGCTGCCCGGGGTCGGGCGGGTGCTGCTCGGCTTCAGCGGGGTCATCGGCTACATGGCCTACCTGTGGGCCCGCTTCGACAACCCGTTCGCGTCGCTGGCCGTCCAGAAGGCGTGGACCGGGACCGCGTCGTTCGGCACGGTGCTCACCCACGCGGTCACGCTCTCGCCGGTCGCCCAGGGCTTCCTCGGCTACATCTCCCAGCGCCAGGAGGCCGACCTCAGCCACCTCTTCGACGCGCCGTTCCTGTTGCTCCTCGTCATCGCAGCGGTGTGGCTGCTGCTCGGGCGCCACGGCATCGAGACGTGGTTGCTGGCCGCCGGCGGCCTGCTCGTCCTCTACAACTCGGCCAAGGCCGGCTACCCGTTCAGCGTGATCCGATTGGCCTACCCACTCTTCATCGTGCTGCCCATGAACCCGCGGGTGCGGGGGCTCATGGACCGGGTCACCTGGACCGTCCCGTCTCTCGGTTGCCTCGCCATCAGCTGCTACTGGATCACGATCCTGGCCCGGCGCCTCTTCACCGACTGATGGCCGACGGGGCGGCGACCCGGCACCACTGGAAGGGGCTCGCCACCTTGGCGGTGGCGCTGTGGTTGGTCGGCGCGGTGGCGGTGGTGTTCTTCCACGGCCTTGGCTCGGCGACCCGTTCGGGGTCCGCCGAGGCGAAGGCGGCCCAGTACCAGCGCTACCTGGGGCCGGGCTGGTTCCCGCTCGAGGTCGACCAGCTGGCCCCGGCCACCGCCACCACCCCGGAGACCTTCATCGGCCTCAACTACTCGAGCGGGCGGGCCTCGACCATCCGCCCCGACCCGTCCTGGCGGGTCCTGCGGCTGCGGCTCGCCCCCATCCCGTGCCCCGGCGGCGGGGCCCAGTCCATCGTGGTCCGCCAGGGGGCCGACCGCCTGGCCCGGCTCACCCCGCCGGTCGCGTGGGCGACGTACTCGGTGTCGCTCACCTCGCCCGGGCGCCCGGTCACCCTCACCTACGGCTGCGTGACCGCGCAGCAGGCCCCCGGCCGGGGCCTGCAGACGGCCCGGCACCTGGCCGTGCTGCTGGCCGGGGTGTCGGGGCTCGGGTAGCTCAACGGCCCCCCGGGAGGCGGGCCCGCACGCGCCGGGCCTCGGCCAGGATCCTCGCGGTCGCCCGCGTCTCGGTGAAGCTCGCTTTCGGTGGTGTCAGTCATTGGCGGTCCCCAGCGGGCCGTGACCCACCGCCTTTGCCTTCCTCGATCGAAAATCGAATCGGGACCCGGCGTCTTGGGCCACACCCCGCCCGGCTCCAGATGGCCGACCCGGGCGCTTTGCGAGCCCAGCCACCCGGGCCGCTCAACGGAAGTGGGACGCCACCTCCTCGATGAACAGGTCGGTGGTGTCGAGGCGCCGGTTGCCCGAGCCGAGGGTGAAGTCGGGGATGATCAGTTCGGCTGCCCCGGCGTCCCGATAGCGGCCCACGATCTCGACCACCTCGGGCGGCGTGCCCACGATGACCGGTTGGCCGCCCTGGAGCTGGCGCCGCTCGGCCAACCACGACTCGTCGGTCGAGAGGAACAGGAGGGCCTGGGTCGAGACGTGGATCTCGGAGGCGTCCCGGCCGATCTCGGCGCAGCGGTCCTCGAGCACCTTGGTCTTGTGCTCGAGGACCTCGGGGCTCGACCACACGTTCCACTGGTCGGCGTAGCGGGCCGCGATCCGCATGGTGCGCTGCTCGCCCCCGCCGCCGACCAGGACGGGGAGATGGGCCTGGACCGGTATCGGCTGGTTGGGCGCGTCGGACACCGTGAAGTAGCGGCCCTCGAAGCTGGTGCGGGGCTCGTGCAGCATCGACTCGATGATCTGGACGGCCTCGTCGAAGCGGTCGAGGCGCTCGGTGACGGTGCCGAGCTCGATCCCGTAGGAGGCGTGCTCGTTCTCCTGCCATCCGGCCCCGATCCCGAGCACCAGCCGGCCGCCGCTCACCCGGTCGATGGCCGCCGCGATCTTGGCCAGGACGGCCGGGTGCCGGTAGGTGACGCTGCTCACGAGCGACGCGAAGGTGAGCCGGGGCACCGTGGCGGCCATCGCCGCGATGACGGTCCAGCACTCGAGGGTGTCGCCGTCCAGGGGGGCGGGGTCGGGCCCGTTGGGCATGAAGTGGTCGGCGAAGTAGGCGCCGTCCCACCCCTTCGACTCGCAGTGGACGACCAGCCCGACGATGTCGTCGTAGGGCCGGGCGGGGGAGGGCCAGATGCCAAAGCGCATGCGGTGTTCCTATGTCAAAGGCCTGGGCCGGGCAACTCGCCAGCCCGGCGGCACGGTCGGCACCGACCCCCGGTCGGAACCCGGGATCGGCACCACACCGCGTCGTCCGCCCGCGCCCGGTGAAGGCATCAAGCGGTCCCGCCGACGAGACGGCTCTCGGCGGAGGCCTGGATGGCGGCCCTGGTCTTGTCGATGACCTCGTAGTCGGGGACCAGCCGGTCGGGGTGGGTCTCGGCCAGTGCCCGGGCGCCGTCTCGGGCTGCTCGGTGGTCAGCCGGAAGTGCGATGAACTGGTTGGATAGGTTCGGCACGGCTCAGAGCTCGTCGAGAAGCTCCTGCTCTTGGCCTCCTGTCGGGCGTCGTCGATGAGCCCGGACTTCCTGAGCTTCTCCGGCTTCTCGATCCGCGACTGGACGTCGGGCTGGAACGTCGTGGGCGGCGGGTTCCCGCCGGTTCCGTCGAGCAGGCCGGCCCTCGGACGGCAACACTGAAGGTCGTGGCGAGAGAACGGCCGTCGAGCTGGGCCGTCGAGACGCTGACGTTGGACCGCCCGACCCTCCACGAGGTCGGTCGAGTGGCGGCCGAGGCGTTCTTCGACGACCCGTTCTTCAAGTTCCTGAGCCCCCAGGACGGACTCCGCCGACGGGGCCTGCACATCTACAACCGGGTCGGCGTGGCCAGCCTCGGCGACGCCGGGCTGGTCTGCGGCGTGCGCCAGGGGGGCCAGCTCGTCGGGGTCGCCGCCTGGATCCGCCCCGGTCGCTATCCGATCTCGGCCTCCGCCCAGCTTCGCCAGGCGGCCGGGGCCTTCCGGGCTCTCGCGCCACGCCCGATCGCGCTGGTCCACGGCACCATGTACCTGCAGGCCATCGACAAGGCCCACCCGAAGGAGACCCTCTGGTACCTCCAGCTGCTGGTGGTCGACCCGGTGGCCCAGCGGGGCGGGGTCGGCGCGGCGCTCCAGGAGCACGTCTACGC
>JBOGFV010000275.1:0-7520 GCA_050743525.1 Acidimicrobiales bacterium | reverse complement strand
GCCCACGATCGCCGGCGACCTCCACGGCCTCAACCACCTCTCCTGGGTGGTGACGAGCTACCTGCTGGCCTCGACGATCACGACGCCCTTGTGGGGCAAGCTCGGCGACCTCTACGGCCGCAAGCTGTTCTTCCAGTCCGCGATCGTGATATTCCTGATCGGCTCGATGCTGTCGGGGCTCTCCCACGACATGCTCGAGCTCATCTCGTTCCGGGCCGTCCAGGGTGTGGGGGCCGGCGGGCTGATCGTCGGTGCCCAGGCGGTCATGGGCGACCTGGTCTCCCCGCGCGAGCGAGGCCGCTACATGGGCGTGTTCGGCGCCGTGTTCGGAGTCTCGAGCATCCTCGGCCCGCTCCTCGGCGGCCTGTTCACCCAGACCCTCTCGTGGCGATGGGTGTTCTACGTCAACATCCCGCTCGGCATCGTGGCGCTCCTCGTCATCACCTCGGTCCTGCACATCCCCAAGCGCAAGACCCAGCACAAGGTCGACTACCTCGGCACCGTCCTGCTCGGCTCGGCGGTGACTGGGATCATCCTGCTGACCACCTGGGGCGGCACCACCTACGCGTGGAACTCCGCGCCGATCTGGACGCTCGGCTTGATCAGCGCGGGGCTGGTCATCGCGTTCGTCTTCCTCGAGCGCCGGGTGACCGAGCCGTTGATGCCGCCCAGCCTGTTCAGGCTGCGCGCCTTCAACCTCTCGAGCATCGTCGGCTTCATCATCGGCACCGTGATGTTCGGGGCGATGATCTACATCCCGCTGTACCTGCAGACGGTCCACGGCGCCACGCCGACCAGCTCGGGCCTCCAGATGTTGCCGGTCGTGATCGGCATGCTGGTCGCCTTCAACATCAGTGGGCAGCTGACCTCCCGGCGGGGCCGCTACAAGGCCTTCCCGATCATCGGCTGTGCGCTCACCACCGTCGGGCTGTTCCTGCTCTCGACGATGCAGGTGACGACGCCGCTTCTCGTCTCGAGCACCTACATGTTCGTGATCGGCCTCGGCATCGGATTCGTCATGCAGACGATCGTGGTCGTGGTCATGAATGCCGCGCCGCAGGAATACCTCGGCACCGCCACCTCGAGCGCCACCTTCTTCCGCTCGATCGGCGGTTCGTTCGGCGTGGCCGTGTTCGGGGCCATTTTCAACAACCGCCTGTTCTCCGAGCTCCCCAAGTACCTGCCCCGGGCGGCATTGCGGGCCATGAGGGTGGCCTCGGGCAACTCGATCGCGTCCAATCCCAGGCAGCTTGACGCGCTCCCAGGCCCAATCCACCACGGCTTTGTGGAGGCATTCGGACACTCGCTGACCTTCGTGTTCCTGGTCGGCGTGCCCTTCGCCGTGGTCGCGTTCGTGTTGTGCTGGCTGATCCCAGAGGTGCCGCTGCGGGACACCGCGTTCGTGTCCGTCGGCATGGAGGAAGCCATCGCCGAGGGCATCCCGATTCCGGACGAACCAGCCGCGTACCCAGCCTCGCAGAACTAGGGAAAACTTGCCCCTGAGCTGGGGCTACCACGAAGGGTGGTAATCGACCACTCTCCGTGCTTTAATGGTGTGAGTTTCTCTCATCCACGGACAAGCTGGTCATGTCGGAAGAGCCGGGCACACTCCGAATCCACCTCCCGAAACCACTCCTCGTGGTCGCAGCCCTCGCCGCTGGCGTCGTGCTCGGCATGCTCGTGCTGCTCGCTTCAGCCCGCCCGGCCGGTGCGGCCGTGCTCTCGGGGCCGCCCACGGTCACCCAGGCGGGCGCCACGACCACCGTCGGTGACGGCCCCGCCGGCATGGTCCAGGCGCCGGCCGGCGTCGCACCGGCTCTCCCGCCGGCGTCGATCCCACCCTCGATCTCCTCGATCGCCTCCTCGGCCACGAGCGGCATCCTTCAGGCTGGCGGTTCGGCCGCCCATTCGCTGGCTGGCGGCACCGTGACCCCTGGTCTGGTGCCCCCGCTCACGCCCCCCGCACTGCCCGTGCTCTCCGCACCCCCGGTCTCGCCGGTGCTTGGTGCCGTGGTGAACCAGGGCCCACAGACCACACCCATCGTGCCGAGTCAGCCGCTGTCGGCAACGGCCCTCGGCGTGGTCCTTCGCACGGGCAGTGCGGAATTCGCTCTCGGGATCCCGACGAGCGGTGACCTGGCTGGCGCCCCCATTGGGCCAGCCGTCCCGCCCCTGTCGCCTCCGACACCGTCGTTGCCCAACCCACTGGCGACGACGGGTGCAAGTTCTGGTTCGGGCGTTCACGGCTCAACACTCGACTCCCTGCCTCCGACGATCTTGGTGCTGGCCTTGATCGTCGTGGTCGGCCTGGAGCTCGAACGGCGCCGGCGACCGAAGACCAGGTTCGACCTGAGGTTCTGCCCGCCCGGGTAGTCGCCTGAGCTCAACGCGGCTTTTCACGCCGCTCATCGAACTCAATCGACTACTCAAAAGGAGAACCACACCAAATGCGTACCTTCTCATGGCGCGCGGTCGTGGCGGTCATCGCGGGAGTCGGAGCCTCTTTCGGAGGTCTCTTCCTCGCCGCGGGTCCGCTGGCGGCCCAGGCCGATTCAAACAACTGCATCATCTCTGGCCCCCCGGCGACCGGCTCGCCGGGCTCCGGAGGCGCCACTGGCGCCGCGGGTGTCACCGGCACGACCGGCACCACCGGCACCATCGGCACCACCGGCACCATCGGCACCACCGGGACTGGCACCACCGGGACTGGCACCGGCACCACCGGGACTGGCACTGGGACTGGGACTGGCACCGGCACCACCGGGACTGGCACTGGCACCACCGGGACTGGGACTGGCACCACCGGGACTGGGACTGGCACCACCGGGACTGGCACTGGCACCACCGGGACTGGCACTGGCACTGGCACCGGCTCGGGTTCTGGCTCGACTGGCGGCGGCCCAATTGTGACCATCACCGATCCAGTGACCGCGGGCACGTCCGGCTCGCCGCTCGGCTCGTCGAGCACGACGGCGCCGATCGACGTGACTGTGGGTCAGGATTCAGGAACCACGCTCCCATCGAATGGGATCTTCCCAACGGCGGGCGCCGCACCTCTGGTGACGATCGTGGCTCCGGTGAACGGCAGTGAGCAGACCGACAACCCGGCAACGGACAGCTCGGCCAGCTCACCCCTGAAGGTGAGGGTTGGACAGACGTCCGACCCGAACGCTCAGGGATCGATGCTCGCAATCAACGCTCCAGCCAGCGGCAGTCTGACTGAAACTGGTCCGCCTAGCGAGACCGGCTCCCTTCCGACCAACGTCGGACAGGGCACCTCGGGGCTGCCAGGCATCTCCTCGGGTAACGGCCCGCTCGTGGCATTGAACGCTGCGGTCAATGGCAACTCCGTGTTGACCGGGACGGACACTCCCGTGCCGGGCAATCTCGGTCAGGGCCAGAACGCGCTCATTGGGCCCACGCCCGGACCGGGGACCCTGGTGAACGTGAGCACCCCGGCAAGTGTGACCACCGGTCCTGCTGCGTCGCCCGGCATGGGTGCCGCAGTGCCGCTGATCAACATCGGCTAATCGTGAGGGAGACACCCTGCCAGCACGGCGTGTCGGTGGGACCCACCCCCAAAAGCGGGGGTGGGTCCCACCAGCTCCCACTTCGGGTGACATCACCACCCTTCGCGCGCAACAATGTGACGTGGCCACGACGACGAGGACGGCGATGAGCGAGCACTCCGAGTCGGAAGACCAAGACGAAGGCGATTCCTCCTACGCTCAAGCGGTCGGCATATGCCTGCGCCGGGCCCGCCAGCAACTCCGCCTGTCACTCCAAGCGGTCGAGACGATGTCGGGTCAGGAGTTCAAGGCGTCGGTCCTCGGCGCCTACGAGCGCGGCGAGCGATCGATTTCGGTGCCGCGCCTACAACGCCTCGCGATGCTCTACGACGTCCCGGTCGACTTCCTGCTGCCGGCGCCCGAACGAAAGGCTTCCGAGAGCACGCCGGAGGGCGGGGGCGGGCGCGCGCTGGACCTCGAAGCCCAGATCGATGCCATCGGCGGCCCCGAGCGTGAGCTGCTCCGACGGTTCGTCCGGATGATCCAGTCTCAGCGGCGCGACGGGGGATCGGGGACATCGATCCGGTCCGAGGACGTGCGGGCGATCGAGCTGCTTCTCGGGTCGTCGGCCCACGGCGAGCAGCGGGGCGCCTGACCCCTACAGGGCCGCCAACACCGACTCGGCGGAGCTCACGTCCAAGCCGGGGTTCGGCTCGACGAACAGCGACGTGATCACGCCGTCCTCGATGATGGCGGCATAGCGCTGCGAGCGGACGCCGAGGCCGAAGCCCGAGCCGTCCATCTCGAGGCCCATCGCCTTGGTGAACTCGCCGTTGCCGTCGGACAGCATCAGCACAGCCTCGCCGACGTTCTGATCCTTGCCCCAGGCGCCCATGACGAACGGGTCGTTCACCGACAGGCACGCGATCGTGTCGACGCCCTTGGTCCGGATCTCGTCGGCCCGCACGACGAAGCCGGGCAGGTGGTGATCCGAGCACGTCGGCGTGAACGCCCCCGGCACCGCGAAGAGAACGACCTTGCCCTGGCCGAGGGCCTCACTCGAGGTCACCGGTCGAGGGCCCTCCATGGTCATGGTCCGCAGCTGGACATCGGGGATTTGGTCGCCTTGGGCGATCGCCATTCGGAACTCCTTTCGGGGGGTCCTCCGAGCATGGACGACCTCGGATGCGGCTCGCCAGTCGCCCGATGGTCGAACGTGTCCCCTCCTATGCTTCGACGCTGACCGCGGCCAGTCGCGGGAACCCGGGAGGCAGGTCCATGAACGGAGCCCAGTCGCTGGTCCGCACGCTGGTCGGATGCGGGGTCGACGTCTGCTTCATGAACCCCGGAACCTCCGAGATGCACTTCGTGGCCAGCCTCGACGCAGTGCCCGAGATGCGGGGGGTGCTCGCCCTCTTCGAGGGGGTCGTCACCGGGGCCGCCGATGGCTACGGCCGGATGGCCGAGAAGCCCGCCGCCACCCTCCTGCACCTCGGCCCGGGGCTCGGCAACGGGCTGGCCAACCTCCACAACGCCCGGCGGGCCGGGACCCCGATCGTGAACATCGTCGGGGACCACGCCACCTACCACAAGAAGTTCGACGCCCCCCTCGAGTCCGCCATCGAGGGGGTGGCCCGCAACGTCTCCCCCGCTTTCGTGCGCTGGGGCTCGACCCCCGAGACGCTGGGTGCCGACACGGTTGAGGCGTACCGGGCGGCGGTCGGCCCACCGGGCCAGGTCGCGACCCTGGTCGTGCCGGCCGACGTCTCGTGGGGGGACGGCGGTGCGATCGCCCCGCCCCCGTCTCGTCGCGCCGCCGCGGCCGTCGACGCGGAGCGGGTGGCCTCAGTGGCGGCGGTGCTGCGGTCGGGCCAGCCGGCGGCGATCTTCCTTGGCGGCAGCGCCTTGCGGGCCGACGCGGCGCGTGCGGCCAGCCGGGTCGCCGCGGCCACAGGGGCGCGGCTGCTGGCCGAGACCTTCCCGGCCCGGGTCTCTCGGGGGGCCGGGCGGCCCGAGATCGAGCGGCTCGCCTACTTCGGCGAGCAGGCCACCGCGCAGTTGGAGGGGGCGAAGCACCTGGTGCTGGTGGACGCCGAGCAGCCGGTGAGCTTCTTCGCCTATCCGGGCCGGCCGAGCTGGCTCACGCCCGAGGATTGCGAGGTCCACGTGTTGGCCGGGCCGGGTGAGGATGCGGCCGCCGGGCTGGCGGCGCTGGCCGAGGAGCTCGGGGCCGGGCCGTGGCAGGCCCCGCCCGAGGAGCCCCGGCCCGGGCTGCCGAGTGGGGACCTCGACGTGCGGGCCGTTGCCGCGGCGGTGGGGGCGCTCCTGCCGGAGGACGCGATCGTCTCCGACGAGGCCAACACCTCGGGCCTGTTCTCGGCGGCGATGACCAAGGACTGCGCGCCCCATGACTGGCTCTCCCTCACCGGCGGGGCGATCGGGCAGGGGCTGCCCGTCGCGGTGGGGGCGGCGATGGCGAGCCCGGGCCGGCCGGTCCTGTCCCTGCAGGCCGACGGCAGCGCCCTCTACACGCTCCAGTCGTGGTGGACCATGGCCCGAGAGGGCCTCGACGTGACCACGGTGCTGTTCAACAACCACTCCTATGCGATCTTGAACATCGAGCTCCAGCGGGTCGGCACCGAGGGCGCCGGGGCGCGGGCGAGGGACATGCTCGACCTGTCCCGGCCCGACATCGACTTCGCGGCGCTGGCCCGCGGCATGGGGCTCAGCGCGTGGCGGGCCACCACCGCCGCGGAGTTCGGGGCGCAGCTGGCCGAGGCGCTGGCCACGCCCGGCCCTTCAGTGGTGGAGGCCGTCCTCCACTAGGAGGCGGCTGGAGGTCCCGGCGGAGGCCGGGACCCTGCTACCGGCGAACCCGACCCGACAGGGAGACGGCCAGCTTCGGGGCCGCCGCCACCGCCGCCGCGATCAGGGCGACGAACGCGCCGAACCGCCAGCCGATCCCGCTCCCGCCCTTGTCCAGGAACCCGATCAACACGAGCACCAGACTCACGATGTTGATCACCGCCAGCAGCATCTCGTGGGGCACGGGCACCCGGCCGCGGATCTCGGGCATCCCGGCGATGGTCACCAGGTAGCCGATCTCGACCAAGGCGAGGATCAGGGGGATGTACAGGTAGCCGTGGGCGGTCAATCCGTCAACGGTGATGCCGACCGGGCCGAGCGACACCCCGAACCACGGCAAGAAGAGCGAGATGAACATGACCAGCGTCGCCACGCCGGCGACGAGGTCGGTGGTGGACCACCGAGAACGGTCGAACTTGAAGGCCGCCGCCGATCCGCCGGGCCTGGCCGTCGCCGTGGCCACGGCAGCGGGCGCCCCCACCGCCTGGCCGCAGTTGGGGCACGTCGCGTCCGACGCGCCCAGTTCATGACCACAAGAAGTGCAGTTCACGATGGGCTCCTCTCCGCCTGGGCGGGAGTGTAGCCACGTGGGGTTCTGGTGTCCCTGATGAACAAGCGGCCGCGTCCGGCGGAGCCAACCGCGGCTCAACGAGCGACGCCGACCCGACGATCGTCGACGATGGCGCGGGTCGCGTCCTCACGACCAGCCCCCGGGGGCGACTCGGGATTGACCCGCTACAGCCCGGCGGCCGCCCGCAGCAGGTCGTCGGCCCGGCCGAGGTCGGCGACCACCTCGGCGGCCGGCCGTTCCCGGTCCAGCATCCCGATGCCCTGGCCGGCGTACAGATAGGCGGTGTCGAAGTCCCGGGCCCGCACGGCGGCCCAGAACCCGGCGAGGGCGGCGGGGTCGTCGGCCAGCCCGTCCTCCCGGCCTTCCCATCGGTCGAAGAAGGCGTTCCGCAGGGCCCGCCCCCCGTACTCGGGCGGCCAGCCGAGGCCCATGGCCACGTCGAAGACCCGCCCGTAGGCAGTGTCGGTGCCAAGGGCTCCGAAGATCCGGGCCCTGGCCGCCTCCGAGCTCTGGCTCTCGGGGCAGGCCAGGAAGGCGGTGCCGACCCAGGCGCCGGCCGCGCCGGCGGCCAGGAC
>JBOGFV010000274.1:0-2281 GCA_050743525.1 Acidimicrobiales bacterium | reverse complement strand
GCTCGGCGATGCCCATGAACGGGCGCACCGCTTCGGAGACCTCGGTCGCGTCGATGTTCACCGCGTAGGGCACGAAGTCCCCCGCGAGCGCGAGGCAGACCTGCTCGGCGATGGTCACGCCCGCCTTGTCCTGGGCTTCGGCCGTCGAGGCGCCGAGATGCGGGGTCACGACCACCGACGGCAGGGAGAACAGCGGGGACTCGGTGGTCGGCTCCTTGTCGAAGACGTCCAGCCCCGCTCCGGCAATCCGACCGGATCCAATCGCCTCTGCGAGTGCCGCCTCGTCGATGATCCCCCCGCGCGATGTGTTTATGATCCGCAGCCCTGGCTTCGCCTTGGCGAGGAGCTCGGCGCCGATCATCCCGACCGTTTCGGCGTTCTTCACGACGTTCACGCTGAGAAAGTCCGCTTCGGCGACCAGCTGCTCCAAGTCCATGAGCTGCACCCCGAGGTGGCGGGCCCGTTCCTCGGAGACGTACGGGTCCCGGGCGACAATCCGCATTCCGAACGCAAGGGCGCGTTGGGCGACAAGCGTGCCGACGTGACCGAGGCCGATGATGCCGAGCGTCTTTCCGTGAAGCTCGACGCCCTCCCAACGCGACCGCTCCCAGCGGCCCTGAACCAGCGCCGCGTGGGCCTGCGGCACGTTGCGGGCCTGGGCCAGCAGGAGCGCCATGGTCTGCTCGGCGTTGGAGACGATGTTGGACTCCGGGGCGTTCACGACCATGACGCCGCGCCCGGTCGCGGTGTCGACGTCGACGTTGTCGATGCCGACGCCGGCTCGGCCCACCACGATGAGGTCGGTGCCGGCCTCGATCACCTCGGCAGTGACCTTGGTGGCCGAGCGGATGATGAGGCCGTGGGCCCCTTTGATGGCCCCGAGAAGCCCGGCCGGGTCGAGGTCCTCCTGGACGTCGACCGAGTGGCCGGCGTCGCGCAGCAGGTCGAGACCGCTGGCCGCGATCGATTCGGTCACTAGTACCCGGGCCACTGGGCGCTCCTCGTGTCGGTGGTTTACGACCTGGCCTCGCCAAACAGCGACGCCAAACGCCTTACCCCCTCGGCGAGGTCCTCGTCCCCCAGTGCGTACGACATCCTGAAGTAGCCCGGCGCGCCAAACGCCTCGCCCGGCACCACCGCGACCTTGGCCTCGGTGATGCACAGGTCGGCAAGCTCGGCGCTCGAGGCCGGCCGCTTCCCGCGGAACTCCTTGCCGAGCAACCCCTTGACCGAGGGGAACGCGTAGAAGGCGCCCTCCGGCTCGATGCACTCGACCCCTTCGATCTCGTTCAGCATCGAGACGATGGTCCGGCGCCGGCGATCGAAGGCCACCCGCATCTCGTGGGCGGCCGAGAGGTCACCAGACACCGCGGCCAGCGCGGCCGCCTGGGCGATGTTGGACACATTCGAGGTCTGGTGCGACTGCATGTTGGTGGCGGCCACGACGGCGTCGGTCGGCGCGATCATCCAGCCGACCCGCCAGCCGGTCATCGCGTAGGTCTTGGCCATGCCGTTCACCACGATGCAGGTGTCGGCGAGCTCCGGGACCACCACCGGCATCGAGTGGTGCTCGACGGAGCCGTACACGAGGTGCTCGTAGATCTCGTCGGTGAGCACCCAGATCCCCCGGTCGACCGCCCATCGCCCGATGGCCTCGATCTGGTCCCGTGGGTAGACGGCCCCGGTCGGGTTGGAGGGCGACACGAACAGCAGGACCTTGGTCCGCTCGGTGGTGGCCGCCTCCAGGTCCTCGACCGAGACCCGGAACCCGCTGGTCTCGTCGGTGGGCACGACCACCGGCACCCCGTCACCCAGGACCACCGACTCGGGGTAGGTGGTCCAGAACGGTGCCGGGACCAGGACCTCGTCGCCGGGGTCGCACAGGGTCGCGAAGGCGTTGGCCACGGCCTGCTTGGCGCCGTTGGTCACCAGCACCTGGGCCGGCTCGACGGCCAGGCCCGAGTCCCGCCGGGTCTTCTCGGCGATGGCGGCCCGGAGCGCCGGGAGCCCCGCGGTCGGGGTGTAGTGGTGGTAAATCGGGTCCTCGCAGGCCCGCTGGGCCGCCTGGACGATCGGCTCGGGCGTGGGGAAGTCCGGCTCGCCGGCCCCGAAGCCGATGACGTGCTCACCCGCCGCCTGCAGGGCCTTGGCCAGGGCGTCGACAGCCAGCGTCGCCGACGGCGCGATCGCGCCGATGCGCCGGGAGATCCGGGAGCCGATCGTCGTGGAAGAACCCGCGCCCACGAATGCCATGATTCCATACGTGACCGAAGCCTCAGAC
>JBOGFV010000273.1:0-7176 GCA_050743525.1 Acidimicrobiales bacterium | reverse complement strand
GTCCGACTCCAGGTCCTCGAGGAGGTGCCGCCGCCGGTCCCACCCGCGTACTCGCCCACCGAGCCGAGTTCGTTCCCGGAACCGCGCAGGGACGACTCGGGCAGCGCGACGACCGGCGTCCCTTCGTCCATAAGCCTCGACTCCCGCTTTACCTTCGACACGTTCGTGGCCGCTTCGTCGAACCGGCTGGCCCACGCCGCCGCCCAGGCGGTCGCCGAAACACCGGGGCGCTCATACAACCCGCTCTACATCTATGGAGACTCCGGTCTCGGGAAGACCCACCTGCTGCACGCCATCGGGAACTACGTCCGCGAGAACTTCCCTCGCCGGACAGTGCTCTACGTCACCACCGAGACGTTCATGAACGACTTCGTCGACTCACTGCGGCTCTCCACCACCATCGCGTTCAAGCGCCGGTACCGAGAGTGCGACGTCCTGCTCATTGACGACATCCAGTTCATGCAGAACAAGGAGGGCCTGCAGGAGGAATTCTTCCACACCTACAACGACCTGCACGGGACCGGGAAGCAGATCGTCTTGACATCGGACCGGCCGCCCAAGTCGATCGAGACGCTCGAGGATCGGCTTCGCAGCCGGTTCCTCTCCGGCCTCATCACCGAGATCGACCCTCCGGACCTGGAGACTCGGCTGGCCATCCTTCGCTCCAAGGCCGAGGCCGACCACGACGACATCCCTCACGACGTGCTGGAGTTCATCGCGACTCACGTGAAGAACAACATCCGAGAGCTCGAGGGCGCCCTGATCCGGGTCACCGCATTCGCGAGCCTCAACCGCGAGCCAATCTCCCTCCCGCTCGCCGAGCGGGTGCTCCACGACATCGTCTCGGCCGACGAGCCCCGCCGGATCACCCCCCAGATGATCCTGGACGCGACCGCAGACCGGTTCGGCTTCACCATCGACGCCATCTGCGGCCCCAGCCGGACCCGACCCCTCGTGACCGCCCGCCAGGTCGCGATGTACCTGGTCCGGAACCTCACGGATTACAGCTACCCGGCCATCGCCCGGGTCTTCGGCGGCCGGGACCACACCACCGTGATCCACGCGGTCGAGAAGATCAGCGGGCAGATGAAGGAGCGCCGGCAGATCTACGAGCAGGTCACCGACCTTTTGCTGAAGATCAAGACCGGTCCGTGACGACCTGGGGACGAGGCGACCAGAAAACCTGTGATTTCCCGTCGAGCAACTGTGGACCATCCGGTACTTTTCCGCAGGTGCCCCGGAACTTGTCCCCCGCGGCCCGACGTCGCCCACTATTCGTCCACCGCGCTCGGCACGACAATTCGTGACTTCACCAGGGGGGCTGTCGGCGCCTCCACAATCCCCAGCTGTTACTACCACTACTAAGAATTCCAATTTCCTTTTGTCGTACCAATTGTCGCAGGCAAGTGGGCCAGGCCACGGGAAGGACACGGACCAATGAAGTTCCGCTCTGAGCGAGATGCCTTGGTCGATGTGCTTTCGACGGTGGGGCGGGCGGTCGGCGGGCGCGGCGTGTCGTCCGTCGTTCTGTCGGGGCTGTTGCTGGCGTGCGAGGGGAATCGGCTGACCGCGACCGGGACGGATCTCGACCTCACCATCCGGATGGAGCAGGAGGTCATCGGGCTCGAGGACGGAACGTGTGTCGTTCCGGCGCGGCTCGCCACCGAGATCGTGCGGTCTCTCGAGGCCGGAGCCGTCACGTTCGAGGCGGGGGAGGAGCGGGTCGAGATTTCGGCCGCCCGGTCGCGCTTCGAGCTCCGGACCTTCCCGGTCGTGGAGTTCCCGACCGTGGCCGCGACCGGGGACGGGGGAAGGGAGCTCGGCGCCTCGGTGGTGGACGGCCTGCGCCAGGTGGTCCGAGCGGCGTCGACCGACGACGCGCGGCCGCTCCTGACCGGCGTCCTCATGACCTCAGAGGAGGACGCGGTCCGGCTGGTGGCGACCGACTCCTACCGCCTCGCCCTGCGGGATCTGGTCGACACCAAGGCCATGCCCGACGCCGCCGACATCCTCGTGCCGGCCCGAGCGCTCGGTGAGCTGCAGCGTCTGCCAAGCCTGGGTGGCGGGGAGGACGGGGGAACGGTCGAGTTGACGTCGGGGTCTCACGAAGTGACGTTCCGGGTCGGCGCGGTCGAGATCCGGACTCGCTTGCTGGATGGCTCGTATCCCGACTACCGCCAGCTGATCCCCAACCAGTACCCGAATCAGCTCCACGTCGGGAAGGAGTCGCTGCTGGGCGCGCTGCGGCGGGTCCGGCTGCTGGTGCGGGACAACACGACCCCGGTTCGGCTCTCCATGCGCCAGGGCGGGGTCGACCTTTCCGTTGTTTCCCAGGAGGTCGGAGAGGCGAGCGAGACGGTCGATGGGGACTTCACCGGCGAGGATCTTGTGATCGCGTTCAACCCTTCGTATCTGATCGACGGGGTCGAGGCGGTCGCCGACGATGAGGTCATCATCGAGACCGCCGACCCGAGCCGGCCTGCGACGGTGCGGGCGGCCGAGCGCGACGACTACCGCTACCTCCTGATGCCCGTCCGGGTGTCGTGAGCCGCCGGAGGTGGCTGAGGAGTCCGCACCGCTTAGCCTGATCCGTCTGTCCATGACTGACTTTCGCCTCTTTGAAGAGGCGGTCTTCGAGCCGGCGGCCTCTGGGACCACCGTGCTCTCGGGCCCGAACGGGAGCGGGAAGACGACCGTTCTCGAGGCAGTGGCCTTCCTCGGTTCCCAGCGCTCCTTCCGGGGTGCTCCCCGGGACGCGATGGTCCGGGTCGGGCGAGACCGCGGCTACGTCCGGGGCGAGCTCGTGGACGCCGGGCGCAAGATCACCGTCGAGACCGAGCTGACCCGGGGGCCCGGCGAATCCCGGGCCCAGGTGAACCGGCAGCGGGCCCGGCGGCCCGACCTTGCCGCGGCCGTTCCGGTCACCGTCTTCTCCCCCGACGACCTGGCCGTGATCCAGGGCGGCCCGGCGGCCCGGCGCGCCCTCCTCGACGACGCCCTGGCCAACTTGGATCGCCGTGCCGCCACCTCGGTCGAGGACACCGACCGAGCGCTGCGGCAGCGGGGGGCTCTGCTCCGGCAGTCCGGCGGCCGGCTGACCGATGCGATCGCGAGCACGTTGGATGTCTGGGACGAACGCCTCGCGTCGTCGGCCAGCGCCCTGGTGACGGCCCGGCGCGCCCTCCTCGAGGACCTGGCTCCCCTCACCGAGGCGGCCTACCGGGCCCTGGCCGGGCCGAGCGAGGCCAACCGGGTCGAACTCGACTACGAGCAATCGTGGGAGGGCGACTATTCGACGGCGCTGGCCGCCCGGCGCATCGAGGACCTGCGCCGCGGGGCCACCACGGTCGGCCCGCATCGCGATGTCGTGCTCGTTCGGCTGGGGGGACGGGACTCCCGGGCCCAGGCCTCCCAGGGGGAGCAGCGGTGTCTGGCCCTGGGCCTGCGCCTCGCCGCCCACCGCCTCCTCACCGACCGGCTGGGCCGACCGCCGCTCCTCCTCCTGGACGACGTGTTCTCGGAGCTCGACCCCGGCCGCAGCCGGGCCCTGCTGCGGGAGCTCCCCCCCGGTCAGACCTTCCTTTCGACCGCCTCCCCGGTCCCGACCGACATGGAGGTCGCGATGGTGATCGAGATGGCCGCGGGCCGATGACGCCCGCCCGCCGGACCGGCTCCGGAGATGACGGCCCGCGCCGGGTCCAGGAGTCGCTGGACGCGGCCGTCCGGCACATCGCTCCGCAGGGCGCCGGCCCTTTCGGCGCGGTGTTCGGGCGTTGGGAGGAGATCGTCGGGGTCGCGTTGGCGGCCCATGTGCGGCCGGTGCGGGCCACCGAGGACACCCTCGTCGTGGCGGCCGATCATCCGGCCTGGGCCACCCAGGTCCGGGCCCTCAGCTCGACGTTGTTGGCCCAGATCGGGGCGGCCACCGGGCGCGCTCCGGAGCGTCTGGAGGTGGTCGTCCGGCGGTCGTGAGATCACCCGGCTCGACCGCCCCCGCGCCGCGCCGAAATTGGCCTCTGACCTCGGGTTCCGCGGGGCTCGTTTGGTGCTCGGAAGCACCGTCGAGCGCGTGCGATCGA
This sequence comes from Acidimicrobiales bacterium, assembly GCA_050743525.1. Lineage (GTDB taxonomy): Bacteria > Actinomycetota > Acidimicrobiia > Acidimicrobiales > RAAP-2 > Palsa-461. The sequence continues at coordinate 3,097 of JBOGFV010000273.1, read as the reverse complement.
GTAGAATCGGAGGGGTAGACGGCGGCGAAATTCCCTCGTTTTTTTGCGTCCGGAACGCGCACCGAATCGGACCCCCGAGGACGGTCGCGCCCCTAGGTCGGAGTGTGGAGAGCGGTATTGCCTAAGCGGGATGACAAGCAGGGCTCCGGGTCCTATGACGCAAGCGCAATCACGGTTCTGGAGGGTCTGGAGCCGGTCCGGCTCCGGCCCGGGATGTACATCGGCTCGACCGGGCCGAGCGGCCTGCACCACCTGATCTGGGAGGTCGTCGACAACGCGGTCGACGAGGCCATGGCCGGCTACTGCACCCGGATCGACGTCATCCTGCTGGCCGACGGCGGCTGCAAGGTGATCGACGACGGTCGCGGGATCCCGGTCGACCCGCACCCGAGCTACCCGAAGAAGAGCGCCGCCGAGATCGTGCTCACCACCCTGCACGCCGGCGCGAAGTTCGGGGGCGCCGGCTACAAGGTCACCGGCGGCCTGCACGGGGTCGGCGTCTCGGTGGTCAACGCGCTTTCGAGCAAGCTCAAGCTGGAGGTCGACCGCGCCGGCAAGCACCACGTCATGGAGTTCAAGAACGGGGGCGAGCCGGTCGGCAAGCTGAAGGAGACCGGGACGGCGCCGCGGGGCCGCACCGGCACCACCGTCACCTTCTGGCCCGATGCAACCGTGTTCGAGGAGGTCGACTTCCGGGCCACCACGGTCATCGAGCGGCTCCAGATCATGGCCTTCCTCAACAAGGGCCTCGAGATCCGCTTCGACGACGAGCGGGAGGCCGATGGCCAGAAGACGGTGTTCAAGTACAACGGCGGCATCGTCGACTTCGTGAAGCACCTCAACGCGGCGCGCGAGTCGTTGTTCCGCAAGGTGGCCTCCTTCGAGCAGTCCGAGAACGACATGGAGGTCGAGGTGGCGATGCAGTGGAACACCGGGTTCCACGAGAGCCTGTTCTCATTCGCCAACGGCATCTCGACCACCGACGGCGGCATGCACGAGGAGGGCTTCAAGAAGGCGTTGACCAACGTGGACAACCGCTACGCCCGGGGCAAGGGGACCCTCAAGGAGAAGGACGAGAACCTCCTCGGCGAGGACATCCGGGAGGGCCTGACCGCCATCGTGTCGGTCCGCCTCCGCGAGCCCCAGTTCGAGGGCCAGACCAAGGCCAAGCTCGGCAACGTCCCGATGCGCTCGCTGGTCGAGCGGGCCACCAACGAGAAGCTGGCCGACTGGCTCGAGGAGAACCCCCGGGAGGCCAACCAGGCCGTCCAGAAGGCGCTCCTGGCCGCCCGGGCCCGGGTGGCGGCCCGCCAGGCCCGCGACCTCACCCGCCGCAAGTCGGCTCTCGACGGCGCGGGCCTGCCCGGGAAGCTGGCCGACTGCTCCTCGCGCGACCCGCGCGAGTGCGAGCTGTTCATCGTGGAGGGCAACTCGGCCGGCGGCTCAGCCAAGGACGCCCGGGACCCCCGGACCCAGGCGGTCCTGCCCATCCGGGGGAAGATCCTGAACGTCGAGCGGGCCCGCATCGACAAGATGCTGAAGAATGAGCAGGTCCAGGCGCTCATCGCAGCGGTCGGGGCCGGGCTGGCCGAGGACTTCGACGTCGCCAAGATCCGCTACCACAAGGTGATCCTGCTGGCCGACGCCGACGTCGACGGCTCCCACATCCGGACCCTCTTGCTCACCTTCTTCTTCCGCCAGATGCGCGCGCTGGTCGAGGGGGGCTTCGTCTACGTGGCCCAGCCGCCCCTGTACTCGACGCTGGTCGGCAAGGAGAAGGTGTACCTGAAGGATGACTCGGCCAAGGAGAAATTCCTGGCCGAGAACCCGAACCACAAGGCCGACTTCCAGCGGCTGAAGGGCCTCGGCGAGATGGACTTCGACGAGCTGAAGGAGACGACCATCGACCCGACCAAGCGGTCGCTCCTCCAGATCAACGTCGAGCAGGCCGCGCTGGCCGATGAGGTGTGCGCCATCTTGATGGGCGACGACGTCGAGCAGCGCCGGCACTTCATCCAGACCAACGCAAAGGACGCGCGCTTCCTCGACATCTGAGGCGCCCACCACCATGCCCCCGCGAAAAGCCACCAAGGCCACCAAGCGCGCGAGCCCGAGGACGTCGGCCGACGGCGCGTCGAACGGCCACGTGTCCGAGGACGAGGTCGTCCTGGGCTTTATCGAGCCCATCGAGATCCAGGAGGAGATGGAGCGCTCGTTCATCGAGTACGCGATGTCGGTCATCGTCGCCCGCGCCCTCCCGGACGTCCGTGACGGGCTGAAGCCGAGCCAGCGTCGGATCCTCTACTCGATGTTCGACCAGGCGCTGCGGCCGGACCGGCCCCACGTCAAGTGCGCCGAGGTGGTCGGCCGGGTGATGGGCACGTACCACCCCCACGGCGACCTCGCCATCTACGACGCGCTGGTCCGGATGGTGCAGGACTTCAGCATGCGGCTGCCGCTCGTCGACGGTCACGGCAACTTCGGCGGGACCGGTCCCGATGAGGGCCCGGCGGCCATGCGCTACACGGAGTGCCGCCTGGCTCAGGTGTCCCTCGAACTCATGGCCGGGATCGACGAGGAGACGGTCGACTTCGTCCCCAACTACTCGAACTCGACCGAGGAGCCGGTCGTCCTGCCGTCCCGGTTCCCCAACCTGCTCGTCAACGGCTCCCAGGGCATCGCGGTCGGCATGGCCACCAACATCCCCCCGCACAACCTGGGCGAGGTCATCGACGCCACCATGCACCTCATCGACCACCCAGAAGCCAACCCCGACGATCTCATGGAGTTCGTGAAGGGACCCGACTTCCCGACCGGGGCGCTCATCCTCGGCCGTCAGGGGATCATGGACGCCTACCGGACCGGCCGCGGCTCGATCCGGATGCGGGCGGTCGCCGAGATCGACGAGAGCCGCGGGACGACCGCCATCGTGGTGACCCAGCTCGCCTACCAGACCTCGGTCGAGGTGATCGAGCAGAAGATCCACGACCTGGTCCGCTCGGGCGACCTTGAAGGCATCGCGGAGGTGCAGAACGACTCGGCGGCCCGCAAGCCCCGCCTCGTGATCCGGCTGAAGCGCGACGCCAACGCCAACGTC
>JBOGFV010000272.1:0-3926 GCA_050743525.1 Acidimicrobiales bacterium | reverse complement strand
CTCGACCCGGCGTTGCTGCGGCCCGGCCGTTTCGACCGTGCGATCTACTTCGACCTGCCGACCCGGGCCGGCCGGCACGACATCCTCGACTTCTACCTGGCCAAAAAAGCCCACACCGACGAGCTCGACGACCCGGCCCGTCGGGAGGCGTTGGCCTGGATGACGGCCGGCTACTCGCCGGTGATGATCGAGCACCTGCTCGACGAGGCGCTCATCTGGGCACTGCGCCGCGGCGGGAACTCGCTGTCGTGGGGCGACCTCACCAGAGCCAAGATGACCAACGAGATCGGGCTGGCCAACGGGGTCCTCTACACCGAGGCCGAGCGCCGGATGATCGCCACCCACGAGGCCGGCCACGCGACGGTGGCGTGGCTGGTCGGGCGGGGCCGCACCTTGGACGTCCTCAGCATCGTCAAGCGCAAGGAGGCCCTCGGCCTGCTGGCCCACTCCGACGCCGAGGAGCGGTTCACCCGGACCAAGAGCGAGATGCGGGCCCTGATCCAGATCGCCATGGGCGGGATGGCCGCCGAGGAGCTGTTCTTCGGCGAGTCCTCCTCGGGGGTCGGCGGCGACCTCGCCTCGGCCACCCGGACGGCCTGTCAGATGGTCGGTGGCCTCGGCATGGGCTCGTCGTTGATCGTCGACTCTTCGGTCGGGATCACCGGCGGCTCCGACATCGTGGCCAAGGTGCTGGCCGACGACGGCGGCCGCGTCGAGGTCGAGCACCTGCTGACGCGCTCGAAGAGCGAGGCCCGGTCCATGGTCAAGCAGAACCGCCACGTGGTCGAGACCCTGCGCGACGCCCTCCTGGAACGCGACGAGCTGGTGGGGCCTGACATCATCGCGGTCATCAGGTCGGCGGGCCCCGACCGTCAGAGCGCCGAGCAGCCGGTGCCGAGCTGACCTACGGGTGACCGGAGACCGAGTCGCAGTTGCCGGGCGAGTTGGCCAGGTTGGGACTGGAGTAGTCGGACGTCGACAACCACGGGCCCGGCAGCTGGGTCGAGGTCGTGCAGGCCACCCCCTGGTCCACCGCCGTCGAGGCGACGCCCCAGCGGGGGGTGCCCGGGTTCAGGTAGTTGGGCACGTTGACGTAGCCGAGACGGCTGTCCCACACGTAGCTCTTCGAATAGCCCGTTGAGATGCTGTTGCCGCTGAAGGTTCCGACCGCCCCTCGATAGTCCTGGGCGATGGAGCCGTAGACCTGGAGGGCCCCGTCGGCCCCCCCTTGGGTGTAGTTGTTGACGGCGAAGCTGTCGTTCAAGGCCAAGAGGGCCGCGTCGATGGTGAGGCCCGACCCGCCGGGGTCGCAGTACGGGACCGGGAGGGCGCCACTGCCACCGCAAGTGGCATTCACGGTCACGGTGCCGCTCGAGTCCGTGACCGGCCGATCGACCTCCACGAAGGAGAACGCGATCAGGCCCAGGGCGTCGTTGCTGGTCGCCGAGGACTGATAGCCGCACTGACCGGTGTAGGTGCTGTTGAAGGAGCCCCCGCAGTCGGCGATCGAGTAGGTGATGTTCCCGTCGATGATGACGTCGTTCTGGGTCGCGATCGTCAAAGCGCCCTTCACCCCGCCCTGGACGAAGGCGTCCCCCTCGCAGTTGGGGATGCTGGTCTCGCCGTCGTAGAAGCCGTCCTGGCTGTACTGGCCGGACGAGTTGTCGCCCATGAAGGGGTTCTGGGGCGGGTTCGAGAGCGTCGAGGACGCGCACCCGGTGGCGGTCTGCTGCGAGGAGGTCGCCGTCTGGACGTAGATCACGCCGTCGGTCGGCACGGGGATCGCCGACCCGCCGGCGGTGCAGGTGTTGGTGTTGGCGGCGTTGTTGTTCTGGTCGGTGCCCGACGACGCGTTGTAGGTGGTCGAGGTCCCGACCGTGTAGGGGGTGTCGGGGCTGTTCACCGTCATCATCTCGGTGGACCCGCTGTTGGACAAGGTGATGGTCGTCGGGCCCGAGTAGAGGCAGCCGTTCTGGGCGGCGATGGTGGCCAGCGCCGTGTCGGTGGTCGGGATCGGCTCGAGCTGGGCGTTGTCCGAGCTGGTGGTGCTGTTGTAGGTCCCGACATCGGCGGTGGCGCCCGAGCAGGTCGTGGAGGACCCGTGGCCGTCACCCGGGGCGACGAAGAGGCAGTTCGGGTCGTGCGTGGTCACGGTCGACGGGTTGCTCGAGGTCCCGAAGTTGGGGTTCGAAGCCACGTAGATCGAGTCGTTGGAGTACACCGGTCCGTCGAGGGTGTCGTGTGGCCCGAAGTACACCGCCCCGCAGTTCGAGCTGTTGTAGTTGTTCGGGCTGGTGGTGTCGGGACCCTGGTAGCTGTTGTTCCAGTCGTAGGTGCAATCGGCCGACGCGTTCGGGTTTGACGAGAGTGCCGGGTCGGTCGACTCGAAGTTGCTCCAGAAGAGGGAGTCGAGGAACCCGTTCTCTGGGACGACGTTCACGAAGCTGCTCTGGAACGAGATCGTCTTGCCATTCTCGGCGAACCCGTAAACCAGCTCCTTCACGTACGACAGGGTCTGGCCGGCCGTCGATCCCGCGGCGGTGCAGGCGCTGTTGAAGCACAGCCACGGGTTGGTCCACATGAACTTCTCGGTGACCGGGTTGTTGGTGTTGCCGACGACCGTCTCCCATTGGTTGAGCGCCGGAAGCTGCGCCGCCGGGCAGGCGGTGCTCGACGAGCTGGTGTTGGCGCTGTTGCAGTTGACCAGGTTGGGGTTCTGGTTGAGGGCGGCGAGGTAGGAGTCGATGCCCGACTGGAGGGCCCGGTAAGCCAGGTGCTGGACCACGTCGGCCGACACCAGCGGGTCGTGTTGGATCGCGGTGGCGGCCAACGTCCCGGCGCTCAGGGTGATGAGGAGGACCAGGCCGATCACCATCCCCATGGCCGCCTGCCCAGCGTCGCGGGCCCGCGAGAGCGCGCGGACCGCCCGGGCGTCCTCGAGGTGATAGATCACCGGCCTCCAGACGCGAGAATTCATCGGGTCACCCCACCATTGCCTGATACTCGGCCGAGATCGGAGAAAGGAGGTACACGGTGCTGTCGTCCTCGGACTGTCCGCCCGCGGTCCTCCCCGTCGACACTCCGTTCACCTGCAGGTCCACCGAGACCGCGTAGACCTCGGCCCCGGGGCAGTTCTGCAGCACGTTCCCGCTGGTGCTGCCCGTGCTGGTGCAGCTGGCGAAGGTGCTGTTGTCGGCCGTGGAGAGGCACGACGCGACCGTTGAGAGATACGGGTGGGCCGGCGTGTTGGGGGAGGACGGGATGCAGCTGCTGGAGCTGCCCACCACCGACGTGGAGTACGTCGTGCCGGACGACGTCGAGTTCTGGATGAGCAGCGTGTAGATGAACAGGGGCTGGTTGTCCGCCGCGTTGGACACCCCGTTCGCGGTGATGAGCGTCCTGGCGGTTCCCCAGGTGCAGCCGCTGCCGGCCGGCGGGCAGCTGTTGGCTGTCGCGGCTGCCTCGGTCACCGTGAAGGTCCCCCCCGAGGTGCACAGCCCGGAGCTGACGCTGCCGGTCGTGCAGCTCGCCACGATCTCGGCTGGGCCGTTCGGGTCCCCGATGTTGGTGTAGAAGGTCGCCGACGTCGGGAACACCGCCCCCACCGCGAACTGGGGAACGGGAACGCCGCCGACCGTCGGGCCGGGCTGGACCGCCGAGCGGATGAACCGCTGCAGGTTGGTCGAGACTGGCAGAAGCTGGTTGACGTTAATGTAGGTGTTGTTGACCCGGGCGATCGTGGAGAACACCGTGTCGACGATCGGGACCGTCATCGCGAAGAGCACGAGCAGGGTCAGGAGGACCACGCCGAGCTCGACAAGGGTCACGCCCTCCTCGTCTCGGACCCGGGCGTCGCGCCGCTCCCGGAGCCTGGTGGCGAAGGTGCGTCGCATCAGTCCGGGATCGGCACGTAGGTCGGCATGTAG